>JAJYGO010000409.1 GCA_021785115.1 Chloroflexota bacterium
CTCGGCACGGAACTGGCGTACACCTCCGCCGCCCGCGTAGCGCCGCTTGCCTCGGCCGAACAGCCGGTACCCCCGTCGTGCTCGCAGCTGCCCGATGTGGCCGACACCGCCAGCGTCTCGATCGAGGCGGAGGCCCGCGCCGGAAGCCAGGTCATCGGAAGCGTCTCCCTGGCCGGGACGCGTGCCGGCACGGATGAGCGCTGGAGCGCGACGCTGACCGGCTGGCCGGTCGACACCGGGCGCGAGCCGTCCTCGCTGGGCTACGTGCGGGTGGGCTCATCCGCGTGGCTGCGCTCCGGGACCGCCCCGTGGAGCAGCGTGCCGGTCGACGAGACGATCATCCCCTACGTCGAGGTGGGTGCCACGCCGGCGCCGGTCATCGTGCAGGATCGGGAGACGCTCGACTCGGAGGTGCTCCGGGTCGCGCTCGCGAGCCCGGCACGCCTGGCCGCCGAGGACGTGGGCCTGGAGCTCGTGGACGGCGTCCGCGCGCGGCACTGCCGCCTGCTGGCGGGCGGGTCGATCGCCCTCCAGGCGTTCCGGCCGCTGCGATGGCTCCTCGGCGAGGCGCCGCTCTCGGACCGGAGCAGCATCGCCGACTGGCGCGGCAGCCTGGACTGGTGGATCCTCCCGGGCGGTCGGCTGGCGGTCGCCTCCGTCTCGGTGGAGGGGCTGAACCCGGGCTGGCCCGGCGGGCTGCAGACGACGCTGCAGGCGACCCTCACCTCCAAGCCGCTCCCGGCGGCGCCATCCATCACCGCGCCTGCACCATGACCGGCGGAGGTGTCACATGACGCTGGAGCGCGCGGACCGCGCCGGACTGAAGTGGGATCGTGCGGCCCGCTACCTGAAGATCGCGCGGGTGCTGCACCAGCACCGCGACGGGATCGCCGCGGGCGCCATCGCCGACCTGGTGGGCGTCTCCCGGCGGACCGTGTACCGGGACCTCGCCGCGATGGAACGCGACGCGGGGCTCCCCATCTGGCAGGACGGTGGCCGGTTCGGCCTGGAGGAGGACGCGTTCCTGCCGCCGCTCGACCTCACGCTGCACGAGGCGATGACGCTCTACCTCGCCGCACGCGTCCTGGCCAAGACCAGCGACGAGTACGACAGCGAGCTGATCGGCGCCTTCGTCAAGCTCGCCGCGGTGCTGCCCGGGATCCTCGCCGAGCACGTGCAGGCGACCGCCGACCTGGTCGCCGCACGGCCGGCCGACGCGCGATTCACTCGGGTCTTCCGCACCCTGACGGAGGCCTGGGCCCGCGGGCGCGTGTTCCTGATCGAGTACGACGCGGGGGCGTACGACCCGTCGCGCGGCGTGCGCCGGGCCCGGGTCCGGCCGTACGCCATCGAGCCGTCCGCCCTGACGCACGCGCTCTACCTGATCGGGCTGGACGAGGAGCGCGGCGGGCGACGCACCTTCAAGGTGGAGCGGATCGTCGACGCGTCGCTGACGCCGGACACGTTCGACCCCCGGGAGGGCGGCGGCGCGGCGGCGGACCTGGCACGCGGCTGGGACGTGATCAGCGACCAGCCGCTGGAGAGCGTCGCGATCCGGTTCGCCCCCGCGGTCGCGCGGCGCGTCGCCGAGACGCGCTGGCACGCCAGCCAGCAGCTGGAACCGCAGCCCGACGGCTCCCTGGTCTGGCGCGGACGGGTGGCGGGACTGCACGAGATCCAGGTGTGGGTCCTGGGCTGGGGCGCCGATGCGGAGGTCCTGGAGCCGGCGGAGCTGCGGGCGCGCGTGGCGGAGCAGGTCCGCCTGGCGGCGGCGACGTACGCCGCCGGTCGCCCGCGCTAGGAGCGGTCTCCCGCCGGGACCGGGTGCGAGCCCTCCGCCGCCGCGCGGAGGAGGCGGGGGAACCAGTGGCGCCAGAGCGCCTCGTGCAGCTCGTGCCGGCGGCCGCCCGGCAGTCCCACGTGCCGCAACGTCACGTGCGTGAGCCCGCCGTGATCGATCGCGTCGAGCGCGACGACGCTGGGCCGCCCGAGCGGGTCGCCTTCCCAGTCGAGCGTGAACGAGACGTGCTGGGGCGGGTCGACGGCCAGCACCGTGCCCACCGCGGTGGCGTCAGCCATGCGGAGGCGCACCGCGGCGCCGACGGTGGCCTGGAACTCGGCACCGTCGAGCCAGCGGGCCAGCCCCTCGGCGCTGGAGAGGAGCGGCCAGACCGCCTCCCTCGGCGCGTGCACCTCGCCCTGCATCTCGACGGCGTACCGGTGGTCCATCGCCACAGGATAGTCGCGTGAGCGACGCTAGAGGGCCTTGACCGCGGAGATGAGCTGCGTCAGGACGTCCTTGGCGTCGCCGAAGAGCATCCCCGTCTTGGGGTCCGTGTAGAGCAGGTTGTCGATCCCCGCGTAGCCCGGCCGCATGGAGCGCTTGACCACGATGATGTTCGCGGCCTTGTCCACGTCCAGGATCGGCATCCCGTAGATCGGGCTCGAGGGATCGGACCGCGCCGCGGGGTTCGTGACGTCGTTGGCGCCCAGGACGAGGGCCACGTCCGCCCGCTGGAACTCGGGGTTGATGTCCTCCATCTCCCAGAGCTGCGGGTACGGCACGTTGGCCTCGGCGAGCAGGACGTTCATGTGGCCCGGCATGCGACCGGCGACGGGGTGGATGGCGTACTTGACGTCGACGCCACGCTCCTCCAGGAGCGCGGCCAGCTCCGCCGTGGCGTGCTGCGCCTGCGCCACGGCCAGCCCGTAGCCCGGCACCACGATCACGTGCTGGGCGTAGGTGAGCTGGATCGCCGCGTCGTCGACGGTCAGCTCGCGCACCGACCCACCGCCGGTCGCGCCGCCGGCCGCCGCGACCGCCCCGGAATCGCCCGTCCCGAAGCCGCCCACGATGATGTTCAGGATCGAGCGGTTCATCGCGTCGGCCATCAGCTTGGTGAGGATCCCGCCCGATGCGCCCACCAGGGCACCGGCGATGATGAGCACGGGATCGTCGATGACGAACCCGGCCATCGCGACCGCCGTGCCGGTGAACGCGTTGAGCAGGGAGATCACCACCGGCATGTCGGCGCCGCCGATCGGCAGCACCATCGTGACGCCGAAGACCAGGGCGACCGCGAGCAGCGCGACCAGCACCAGGACGACCTGGCCGACGAAGATCAGGTAGACCGCGGCCACCACCGCGATGATCGCCAGCACCACGTTGATGGCCTGGCCCGCGGGCAGCTTGACCGGC
Source organism: Chloroflexota bacterium (assembly GCA_021785115.1). The sequence continues at coordinate 3,200 of JAJYGO010000409.1, forward strand.
GTGCCGGTCACGATCCCCTGCAGCTTGCCGGCGGCGATCAGCGAGCCGGTGAAGGTGACCGAGCCGATCACCACGTCCAGCACGGTCGCCACCACCTCGGCCGTGCCGAGCGTGTGGGGACCGATCCCCGCGGCCCGGACGAACTCGTCGATCGCGACCAGCGCCGCCGCGCCGCCGCCCATCGCGTTGAAGATGCTGACGAGCTGCGGCATCGCCGTCATCTTCACGGTGCGCGCGGTGTACGCGCCGGCACCGCCGCCCACCACCAGGCCGACCACGATGATCGGCCAGATGAGGGTCCCCGTGGTGCTGACGTCACCCGCGGCGATCAGCAGGATGGTCCCGAGCACGGCGGCCGCCATGCCCACCGCCGAGAGCTGGTTGCCGCGCCGCGCCGTGGCGGGCGAGTTCATGAGGTGCAGGCCCATCACGAAGCAGGCCGCGGCGATGATGTAGACGAGCCGGATGAAGGTGTCGAGCGACATGGCGGTCAGGCCTCGGGCTTCGGTGCGCCCCTGGGGGCCGCGGGCCGCTTCTTGAACATCTCGAGCATCCGGTCGGTGACCAGGTACCCGCCCACCACGTTCATGGCGGCGAAGGCCACCGCCAGCACGCTGAGGAAGATGCTCAGCGGGTTGTCGGCGATGGCCGCGATCAGCATGGCGCCCACCAGGACGATCCCGTGGATCGAGTTGGCCCCGGACATGAGGGGCGTGTGGAGCGTGGCCGGCACCTTGCTGATGACCTCGAAGCCCACCAGGATGGCGAGCACGAAGATCGTGAGCGAGGAGATGAGCTGGTCGACGCTCATGCCGCGGAACCTCCGGTGGTCGAGCCGGCGGCGGGCTCGAGCAGCTTCTGTGTCGCCGCCTGCACGACGCGGCCGTCGTGCGTGATGACGGTCGAGGTGTGCACCTCGTCCCTGGGGTCGATGGCCAGGGCCCCATCCTTGATGAAGGTCACCAGCAGCGCGGCCAGGTTCCGGGAGTAGAAGAGGCTGGCGCTGCCGGGCATGCTGGCGGGCAGGTTGGTGGGGGCCAGGATGATCACCCCGTTGTCCGTCTCGACGGTCTCGCCCGCCTTCGACAGCTCGCAGTTGCCGCCCAGCTCGCTGGCGGCCATGTCCACGATCACGGCGCCCGGCTTCATCCCGGCCACCGCCGCCGCCGTCACCAGGATCGGCGGGCGCCGCCCCGGCACCTGCGCCGTCGTGATGACGATGTCCTGCTGGGCGATGTACCCGTTGAGCTCGTCCTGCTGCGCCTTCTGCTCCTCGGGGGTCAGGGCGCGCGCGTAGCCGCCTTCGCCGGTCGCGTCGGCGACCGACTTGAGCTCGATGAACTGCGCGCCGACGCTCTGCGCCTGCTCCTTCGTCTCGCGGCGCACGTCGTAGGCCTTGACGACCGCCCCGAGGCGCCGCGCGGTCGCGATGGCCTGGAGCCCGGCCACGCCGATCCCCAGCACCAGCACGTTCGCCGGCTTGGCCGTGCCGGCCGCGGTGGTCAGCATCGGGAAGTAGCGCCCGAAGGCCTCGGCGGCCATGATGACCGCCTTGTAGCCGCCCACGTTCGCCTGCGAGGAGAGCGCGTCCATGGTCTGCGCGCGGCTCAGGGTCCGCGGGATGGCGTCCAGGCTGATCGCCGTGACGCCCTTCGCCGCGAGCTCCGCGGCGAGCCGGGGATCGAGCAGCGGCTGGAGGAAGCCGACGACCGCCTGGCCGGAGCGGAGCCTGGCGACCTCGTCGGCGGATGGCTTCTGCACGCGCGCGACCAGATCCGCCTGCGCATACAGCTCATCGGTGGAGACGACGGTCGCCCCGGCCGCTTCGTATGCGCTGTCGGGGAAGTGCGAGCCGAGGCCCGCTCCCCGCTCGACGAGGATCTCCGCGCCGGCCTTCTGGACCTTGGCGAGGGTCTCGGGCACCAGCGCCACCCGGCGCTCCCCCGGCGCCGTCTCCCTGGCGACACCAACCTTCATGGACGGGCATCCTTGTGCGGTGGCGACACGCGCCACGTGTGAACCGACGGGCAACGACCTGCAGTGGGATCCGGCGCGCACGACGACACGCGGACCAGTGCAGACCGCTGCACATGGTACGGGAACTGACGAGGAATACGGTGAGACGCCTGCCGGCCCGTCCGGAACACCGGCGGGCCGAGGCGCATAGGCTACACTGCCGGCGGTGGCAATGCTTTCGTGACGAACAGGAACGGCAGGACCCGGGCCGCGATGGCGGCACCGCCGACCAGGCTGGGCGGCACGCAGCCGGCGACGGGGACACCGGACGCCCCGTCGGCAGGTGACGCGCGCACGGCCGCCACGCCCTCCCGCCCTCCGGTCGGCGCCGAGGCGCTGGAGACCAGCCGGCTGGTCGTGGATCTCGTGCATGCGGCGCTCTCGGCCGGGGGGCCCTCGTACGGACGGCGCACCCCCGACGCTCCCGCACCGGCGTCGGCCGAGGAAGCGGTGGGCACGGGGGCGGCAGGCACCGAGGGCACCCCGCCCATCCACGGGGATCGGCCCACGCATCTCTCGCCGCACGCCGTCCGGGCGAGCGTGGCCATCTACCAGCACGGGCAGTGCACCGTGGGCGAGCTCGCGGCCACGCTCGGCATCTCCCTGGGCTGGGCCAGCCGGATCGCCGAGGAACTCGAGGCGCGCGGCTACGCCGTCCGCGAGCGATCGGCGGAGGACCGCCGCGTGGTGCGGCTGCGGCTCTCGGAGCGCGCCCTCGAGGAGGTGGACCGGGCCTACCGCTGGCGCGGCGATGCCGTGGAGCGCGCGCTCGAGCCGCTCGACGCCGCCGGGCGCGAGGCGGTGCGCGGGTTCCTGCGCCGGCTCGCCGAGGAGTTCACGGCCGGGTCGGGACGCTAGACTGCTGGCGTCGATGGCGCACCCCCAGTTCGAAGCGGTCAACCTGATCAGCGACCCGGTCCACGGGTACATCGAGCTGACCAAGCGGCTCACGCCCGCGCAGGCCGATCGGGCAGGCCTGCCGGCCGAGGACGCCGCGGAGGAGGACCTGCTCGACACGCAGTGGCTCCAGCGGCTGCGCCGGATCAGCCAGCTGCAGAGCGCGCGCTGGGTCTTTCCCAGTGCGGAGCACTCCCGGTTCGTCCACGGCCTGGGCGTCATGCATGAAGCGGGTCTGTGGGGTCGCGCCCTCTACCCCACGCTGCGCGACGCGCTCCTGCGGGACACGCTGGATGAGGGCGAGGCGTCCGAGCATCCGATCCCCTCCGAGGCGCTCGTGGTCGAGACGCTCCGGGTTGCGGGCCTGCTCCACGACGTGGGGCACGGCCCCTTCGCGCACTTCTTCGACGAGCACGTGCTCTCGCGGTGGCCCGCGCCTCCGCACCCCAGCCGCGACCCGCGCAAGCGCCTCACGCACGAGGACCTGGGCCAGGCGATCGTGGAGCGCGAGCTGGCCGACCTGATCGAGGGATTGCGCAGGGCGCCTTCCGGCGACCCGGAACGGGCCGCATTCGCGGAGGGCGAGCGGATCGATCCGCGCTGGATCGGCTTCCTGATCTCGAAGCCCCCGCTGGCCGAGCCGGGGATGCCGCTCTGGGTGCGACGGCTCCAGCCGCTCTTCTCCGGCATCTTCACCGTCGACAACCTGGACTACGTGCGACGCGACGCGCTCATGACGGGCGTGGCGATCGGGGTGGTGGATGCGGATCGACTGCGGCGCTACGCCTTCGTGTCGGAGCGCGGCCTGGCGCTCTACGAGCCCGGGCTGGGCGCCCTGGAGATGTTCCTCACCGCGCGCCTCTTCCTCTACAACACCGTGTACTTCCACCGCACCGTCCGGGCGATCGACCTGGACCTGGCGGAGGCGTTCGGGCCGGCGTTCGAGGCAGTCTTCGGCGACCGCAACCCGCTCGACGCCCTGCGCGACTACGCCACGCTCGACGAGTACGCCCTGCTCCACCAGGCCGCCCTCTGGGCCCGGGGGGAGCGGATCTCGGAGCGGCCGGAACCCGGCGATGGATGCGTGACGCCGGGCGTCGCCGACCTCTGGAAGGGGATCCTGCTCCGTCGTCCGTCCTGGCACGCAGTGCGCGAGGTGCGCCGCGATTCCCGGGCCGGGGCGGCGCGGGAACTGGTGGAGGCAGAGCTGCGTGCCGCCCTGGGCGTCGCGGCCGCGGAGGATGCCGGTCGCTACCGCTTCGATCTCGCCGACGCCGACGCGCGGCCCCAGAACCCGCTGCTGGTGGCGGGGCGGCTGGTGGTCGCCCGGCGCGACGGCTCTCTCGACGCCGCGCCTCTCAGCGAGCTGCTGGAGCGCCTGCCCGCGGTGGTGACGGTCGGGCGCGCGTACGAGCGGATCGGGTAGCGGTTCGCAGGCCTCCGCGCCGCGCGCCTGCGGCCCGGGTCGCGCCACAGGCCACCCGGCCGGCGGTCAGCCCTCCCAGGCCTCGCCCGCCGGGTACGACGGCCGGGCGCGGTGCGCGGCGGACGGCGCCGGCCGGATCGTCGCCACTCCCGCGAGGACCCGGCGATCCGGCAGCGCCAGCCTCCCCTGGGACGGCTGCAGCGCGCCGGCGGCCCAGTCCCGGACACGGGCACGCGCGTCCGGGCGATCCGACACGAGCAGCCCCTCGGACAGCAGCGCCTCCGCCTCGTCCAGGTCGGCGTAGCTCCACGCGGCGTCCGTCTCGTAGGTGGTCACCCCGAACGGGATCCCGGCCGCGGCGAGCACCGCGCAGAGATCGCCGAACCCGGGCTGCGGCACCCGATCCTCGCCGTGCAGCTCCCGGAACAGCTCGTCCGGCGTCTGCTCGATCCCGGCCATGCGCAGCGTGATGAGGCAGGCGTGCCGCGTGGCGGCAACGAGCGCCCGCACGAAGGGCACGACGTCCTCGATCGGGTACAGGACGTGCGAGCAGACGACCACGTCGTGGGGCTCCACCGACGCGCCGGCCTCCGGCCATCCCGCGGCGATCACCCGGAGCTGCTCGCGCACACGGGCCTCGGTGGCCCAGCGGTCCAGCAGTTCGAGCATGGCCGCGTGCGGTTCGATCACGGTGACCCGGTGTCCGCGTTCCGCCACCGGGATCGCCACGGCGCCGAACCCCCCGCCGACGTCGAGGACGGTGGCGGGCGGAGGTTCCGCGCCGGTGGCCCAGCGCGGGCCGTGGGATTCCGCGTCGCGGCACGTCGCGACGACCTCTCGCACGAACGGCCCGGGATCCTGGCGCCGGCGGACGGCCTCGAAGAAGTTGGCCGCCCGGCGCGCCCAGTAGGCGTCGGGGTCGGGGCGCTCCGTCCTGAGCCGCTCGAACTGGTCGCGCCGAAGCCGCACGAGGACGCGCCACCGCTCGACGGCGTCCCAGAGCAGCGCCGTGGTGCCGATCTGTTCGATCCGGTCCGGGTCCGACATGCCGGCATGATGACGGTTCGCGGGTCGGCCGGTGCATGCCGTCGGGACCCCGCGCACCCTGCCGCTCGGCGTGCCGTGGGCACGCCGTTCCATTCCGCTTGCGCTGGACGCCCGCCTGCCGGACCATCGCGGCATGCCGGAGCTTCCCGAGGTCCAGGCACTCGCGGACTTCCTGGATGCCCACGCCCGCGGCCGGCGGATCGAGCGCGTGCAGATCCTCTCCTTCGTGGCACTCAAGTCCGTCACGCCGCCCCCGTCGGCCCTCGTCGGCCGCGTGATCGCACAGTGCACGCGGCGCGGCAAGTTCCTGCTCCTGCGGATGGTCCCCGCGGAGGGACCGGAGGGTCGGTCCGACACAAGGGGCGGCATGCGTGCCGGGACCCGGGCCGGCGCGCTGGGCGACGCCCGGGACGACGCGCGGGGCGAGCCCGGGGACGACGCGCGTGACGGAGCCTCACCGAATGGCGGCCCGGCCGCGGGCCGGGCCGTCGAGGAGCTCTGGCTGGCCGTCCACTTCGCGCTGGCGGGCTGGCTGCGCTGGCACGATCCCGTGACCGACGGTCACCGGCCGGACGTCCGCGGCGCGGAACCGGAGGGTCACGGGGCGGACGCCCGCGATGCCGCCCGCGACGGGCGATCCGCCGGACTGCGGGCCGTCCCGCCCGGCGCCGCCGCGCGCTCGCCGCGCCCCGGCGGTCCCGTGGCGATGCGCGTGGAGCTGGACGATGGGGCCAGGTTCGACCTGACGGAGGCGGGCACCCGCAAACGGCTGGCAGTCCACGTGGTCCGCGCCCCGGAGGACGTCCCGGGGATCGCCCGGCTCGGGATCGACCCGCTCGATCCCGCCTTCGACGCGGAGGCCATCGGGCGGATCCTCGCAGGGCGGACCGGCCAGCTCAAGCATCTGCTGGCCGACCAGGCGCTCATCGCCGGCGTGGGGAACGCGTACTCGGACGAGGCGCTCCACGCCGCGCGCCTCTCCCCGTTCCGTCCCGCCGGCAACCTCGCGCCCGGGGAGGTGGCCGCCCTGCACGCCGCGCTGCTGGGCGTGCTGCGCGATGCCCTGGCACGCAACGCGGGCGTCCCACCGGACGAGCTCAAGGACGGGAAGCGGGCGGCGATGCGGGTCCACGGACGGACCGGGCTGCCGTGCCCCGTCTGCGGCGACACGGTCCGAGAGGTCGCCTTCTCGGAGCGTTCCCTCCAGTACTGCCCCACCTGCCAGACGGGCGGGCGGCCGCTCGCCGACCGCCGGCTGTCGCGGCTGCTGCGCTGAGGACACCGGAGCTCGGAGGCGGCTCGGACGCGGCGAGCCACGGTCCCGAGGATGCGGGCGAGCCCCCGCCCCGAGGATGCGGGCGAGCCCCGGCCCCGAGGATGCCGGCGGTCAGCCCTGTCCGGAACCGGCCGTCCCCTCGCCTCGTGCCGCGCGCGCGGCACGGATCACGGCCGTGATGTCGAGGCCCGCCCAGTCGGCGGTGGCTGCGTCCACGCGCTCGCGCACCAGTCGTGTGACCGGCAGCGAGCCGGGTGCGGCGCCCAGCACGCCGAGCGCCAGGTCCAGGTCCTTGCGCAGGTCCCGCACGGCGAACATGACCGGCTCGTGCCGATCCTCGAGATAGCCTGCCCGGCGCGGCTCCAGGACGGGAGCCAGCCTGGCCAGGGCCCAGAAGATCTGCTCCGGGTCGAGGCCGGCCTCCTCGCCCGCGACCTGCAGCTCGGCGGCCGCCACGATCACCGCCCCGAGCATGCTGTTCGCGACGAGCTTCAGCCGCGAGGCGCTGCCCAGCGGTCCGATCCGCCGGACCTCGCCGATCCGGGCCAGCACCGGCTCGACACGCTCCACGTCGGCGTCGTCGCCACCGACCAGGACGGCCGCCCTGCCGGCCGCCACCGCCGCGGGCGCCCCCATGATCGGCGCCTCGACGAGCCGCCCCCCGGCCCGCGCGACGTGGGGCGCCAGCTCCAGGGCGGCCTCGCCGGCGGTGCTCATCTCCACGTAGACGGCGGCCTGGCGCGCCTCCAGCGCGCCGCCCTCCGCCAGGTACGCGGTCCGGATCGCCTCGGGGCCGGTCAGGCTGCTGATCACGACGTCGGCGCCACGCACCGCCTCGGCGGCCGTGGGCGCCACGCGGCCGAATCCCAGCCGGCGGGCCCGGTCGGGGGTCCGGTTCCACAGCGCGATCTCCGCGTCGAGCTCGACCAGCCGCTGCGCGATGGCGGCGCCCATCCTGCCGGTGCCGAGGACGGCGACGTGCGGGCTCACCGCCGGGCCTCCGCCGTCAGGGGATGGACCGGCCCGCTGCCGGCGCCGGTCTGCTCGATGGCGCGCCCCACCGCGAGCATCTCCTCCGGGGTCAGCGAGGTCGATCCCGCGGCGACCCAGCCGTCCACCTGCTCCGGCGACCGCGCGCCGACGATCGCCCCCGAGACGCCCGGCCAGGCCAGCGTCCAGGCCACCGCGACCGCGGAGACCGTGGTGCCGTGCCGCTCGGCGAGCGCGCGCAGCGCGTCGCGCAGCGCCAGGTTCCGGGAGAGCGCAGGCTCGCGGAACTGCGGGTGTCGGGGCCGCCAGTCGTCCTCGGCCATGCGGGCCACCCGCTCGGCCGAGAACGAGTCGGTCAGGATGCCTGACTGCATGGGGCTGTACACGATGACGCCGGTCCCGTGGGCGTGGGCCCACGGGATGACGTCCGCGCCGGAATCACGGCGGATCATCGAGAAGGGGGGCTGGAGCGAGTCGACGTGTCGCACGGCCTCGGCACGGTCCAGCAGGGCCACGTCGAAGTTGCAGACCCCCACCGCACGGACCTTCCCCTCGTCGACGAGGCGTGCCATCTCGCCCCACGAGTCCTCGACCGGCGTGCCGGTCCGGTCCGGCCAGTGGAACTGGTAGAGATCGATCCGCTCCACTCCGAGGCGCCGGAGCGACGCCTCGACCTCGGCGCGGATGGAGGCCGGCTGCAGGTTCCGCTGCGGCTCCTCGAACGGCCGGGCCGGATCCGGGATCATGCCGCCCTTGGTGAAGACGAGCGGCCGGTCGACGGCGGGGATCCTGCGCAGGGCCTCGCCGACAACCTCCTCGGAGTGCCCCAGCCCGTAGATCGCCGCCGTGTCGACCCAGTTCACGCCGGCATCCACGGCGTGCAGGATCGACCGCACGGACGCCTCGTCGTCCTGCGGGCCCCACCCGTAGGCCCATCCGCCGCCGCCGATTGCCCACGCGCCGAAACCGACCGAGGTGATCTCCATGCCGCTCGATCCGAGCCGGCGCATCTCCAGCGTCATCACGACGCCTCCTTTCGTCAGGGTTGAGGGGAGGCTAGGGAACGAGCACGAAGGCGCCCCGGACGTCGCCGGCGCGCAGTCGCTCCAGCGCGCGGTTCGCGTCCGCGAGGGGCAGCTCCTCGTGCGCGGTCCGGATCGGAATGCGGGCCGCGAGATCCAGGAACTCGGTGGCATCCCGGTGGGTGAAGTTGGCCACGCTGCGGATCGACCGCTCCCACCAGAGTGCCTCGTAGGGGAACTCGGGCACCCGGTCGAGGTGGATCGCGTTGATGGCCACCGTGCCGCCGCGCTCCAGCGCCCGCAGGGCCGCGACGACGACGTCCCCGGCGGGAGCGAACGTCACCGCCGCGTGCAGCGGGGCCGGAGGCAGGGCGTCGTAGCCGCCGGCCCAGGTCGCGCCCAGGTCGCGCGCCCGGCGCTGCTCCGCCTCCGAGCGGGTGCAGACGTAGACGTCGCAGCCCCAGTGGGTCGCCACCTGGATCGCCAGTGACGCCGAGGCGCCGAAGCCGTAGAGGCCGAGCCGGCCGCCGGGCTGGATCCCGGAGACCTTCAGGGCCCGGTACCCGATGACGCCGCCGCACAGGAGCGGCGCCGCGTCCAGGTCCCCGAACGCCGCGGGGAGCCGCAGCGCGGCGTCGGCGCGGACCGTCGCCATCTCGGCGTATCCGCCGTCGCGGTCCCAGCCGGTGAACGTGGCGTCGGCGCACAGGTTCTCCCGGCCCGAGCGGCAGAACTCGCAGTGCCCGCAGGAACCGCCGAACCAGCCGACGCCTGCCCGCTCGCCCGGGCTCCACCCTTCGACGCCGGGGCCGAGCGCCTCGACGACGCCGACGACCTGGTGCCCGGGGACGATCGGGAGGCGCCGGGGCGGGACGTCTCCCTCCGCGATCTGGAGATCGGTCCGGCAGACACCGCAGGCATGCACCCGCAGGAGCAGCTCGCCCGGTCCCGGCAGCGGATCGGGAAGCTCCACGGCCCGCAGCGGGTGCGTGGCGATGACGGCCGGCTGCTCGACGGCCATGGCACGCATCACGTACCGACTATCCCGCGCTTCTCGATCCTCCGCAACCGCCACCCGCGGCGACGGACCACGGCGCGGCCCGGTCGCGCCGCGCGACCTCCAGGTGAACGGGGCGGGCCGAACGGGTCTGTACCGGGATGTAACAGACGCGCATACTTCCGGGCCTGAACCTGCACGTCGCGACGTGTCGCCGTCCCAAGTTCGCTGCCCAAGGGGCTGGGGAGGATCACGCCAGGTGACCATCGATCGTCGGTTCCTGAACTGGGGCATCTTCTTCGTCGCGCTGGGCGGCGTGCCCCTGCTCGTCCGGCAGGGGATCGTCAGCAGCGCCACGGCCAGCGAGGCATGGCGGCTCTGGCCGCTCATCATCGTGGGGATCGGCGTCGGGATCCTGCTGCGCCGGACCCCGGCCGCCTTCGCCGGCGGGTTCGTCGTCGCGGCCACGTTCGGTCTCGTCTTCGGCGGGCTGCTCGCCACCGGGCCCACCATCGGCGGCATCGCCGGGTGCGGCAATCCCAATGCCGGCGTGGGCACCGCCACCAGCCAGGCATCCGGCACCCTCGGCGGTTCGGCAAGCGCGAACATCCAGATGAACTGCGGCGTGCTGGACATCAGCACGCAGCCGGGCAGCGCCTGGACGTTCCAGGGGAAGGATCCGCAGGGCGCGACCGCCATCGTCTCCCAGGGGCCGTCGACGCTGAACATCGCGGCGCCCGCCACGTCGACCGCGTTCTGGGATTCGGCCGGCTCGCACAACCGGTCGTGGCAGGTCACGCTCCCCGCCGACCCGTCGATGGACCTCTCGGTGGGCGTGAACGCCGGGTCGGCGACGATCATCCTCGGGGGTGCGCACCTGGCGGGCCTCGACGCCGAGGTCAACGCAGCTGACGCCCGCATCGACCTGTCATCCGCCCAGGTCGGGGAGCTCCACGTCAGCGTCAACGCGGGCTCCGGCCGACTGACGCTGCCGTCCTCGTCCAGCACGAGCGGATCGCTGGCCGTCAATGCCGGATCGCTCGACCTCTGCCTCGCGCCCGGCAGCGCGATCCGGATCCACGTCACCGGGGCGCTTTCCTCCACGGATTTCTCGTCCCAGGGTCTCCTGCACCAGGGCGACAGCTGGGCCAGCCCGGCCTTCGGGAGCGCGGCGAACAACGTGGACCTCCAGCTCGACGCGAACCTCGCGTCGGTGAACCTCAATCCCGCGGGGGGCTGCCAATGAACGATCGCCTCTACCGATCCTCGACGGATCGGGTCTTCACCGGCCTGTGCGGAGGCCTGGCCGATCACTTCGACCTGGATCCGTCGCTGGTCCGCCTCGCGTGGGTGCTCGTCGGCATCCTCACCGGCGTCTTCCCGCTGCTGGTGGTCTACATCATCATGGCGATGGTGGTGCCCGAGGAACCGCCGGTGGGCGCGCCCGGTCCGTGGCCGGGGTGGAGCGGCCCGCTCTGGGGGCCGGGAGCTCCGGCCGTGCCGGGGAGCGGCGAGGCCACGGGCACGCCTGCGGCTCCCGGCGCCGGACCCGCGGCCGAAGGCGGCGCTCCCGCCGGGACCGGCGGGGAGGGCGCACCGGGCGGGGCACCCGCAGGCGAGCAGCCGTCGGGGACGTGGGGGCCGTGGGGACCGCCCCCGCCCATCGGTTCCGACTGGCGCACGGTGCGCGCCTACGCCCGCGCCCAGCGCAGGGCGCAGCGCGCCTACTGGCGCCAGCAGCGCTGGGGTGGGGATGTCGGCACCGCCGGGCTGATCTTCGGGGTGATCCTGGTGGTCGTGGGCGGGCTCTTCCTCCTGCAGCAGACCGTGCCGGGGTTCAACGTCGATCTCTTCTGGCCGGTGGCGCTGATCGTCCTGGGCGCGCTCCTGCTCGCGGGGGCGTTCCGCCGGTAGCGCCGGTCCCCCGGCCCGCCGCCCTCAGAGCCGCACGATCACGCCTTCGTCGGGCCCGAGGCGCAGCGGCTGGATCCCGATCGCGCCCGGGGCGCGGTCGGGATCGGTCGAGAGCTCCAGCCGGCCCCGGTGCGGCAGGCCAAGCGAGCTCCCGTCGAGATGGGCCGGTTCGTCCCGGAAGTTGAGTGCCACGAGCAGGCGCTCCTCGCCGCACTCGCGTACGAACGCGAAGAGGCCCGGCGTGTGGCCCACCGATTCGTAGCTCCCCCACCGGAGCGCGGCCGAGCTCCGGCGGTACCAGATCAGCCGCCGGTAGAGCGACAGGATGGACGCGGGATCGGCCCGCTGGGCCGCCACGTTGACCGAGCGGGCCGCGGACCCGACGGGCATCCACGGATCCCCGCCGGTGAACCCGGCACCCGGCCCCCCGTCCCACTGCATCGGCGTCCGCTCCGGGTCCCGGCCGTGGACGTCCACCACGCGGTCCGGGGGCACCTCCCCGTCCGGCTGCCCGATCTCCTCGCCGTAGTAGAGGAACGGCGTGCCGCGGAGCGTGAGCAGCATCATGGCCCCCACCCGCGTCCGCCGCTCGCCGGATGCGCCGCCGCCGTCGTAGCGGGAACGTGCCCGCGGGTTGTCGTGGTTCGACAGGGTGTAGACGGGCCAGGCGCCCTCCGGCAGCACCGACTGGTATCGCTCCACGGAGGCACGGAACGCCTCCGCGCTCCACGGCTGCACCAGGAACGCGAAGTTGAACGCGAGGTGCAGCTCGTCGAGCGCGTCGCCGAAGTACCGCACCAGCCGCGCGGGATCGTAGATGCCGACCTCCCCCACGGCCATCCGGTCGTCGTACCCGTCGAGCAGGCGACGGAACTCCCGGAGGATGACGTGGACCTCGGGCCAGTCCTCGTCCCGGCGGACGCCGGCCGGGAACCCGCCGGACGGCTCGGGCGGGTTGTCGCGGAGCTCCGGGTCGCGGGCCATCTTGTGGGCGACGTCGATGCGGAACCCGTCCACGCCCCGCTCCAGCCAGAAGCGGAGCACGTCGTGCATCGCCGCGCGGACCTCCGGGTTCCACCAGTTCAGGTCCGGCTGCTGGGGCAGGAACGAGTGCAGGTAGTACTGGCCGGTCGCGGGGTCGAGCGTCCACGGCACGCCCACCGCGGGGAAATAGCTGCGCCAGTTGTTCGGCGGCGAGCCGTCTGCCCCGGGATCCCGCCAGACGTACCAGCCCCGGCGGGGGCCGGTCCGGCTCGAGCGCGACTCCCGGAACCAGGGATGCTGGTCCGACGTGTGGTTGGGCACGAAGTCGACCAGCACGCGGATCCCGCGCCGGTGCGCCTGGCGCACGAGCTCGTCGAAGTCCGCGAGCGTGCCGTAGTCGGGGTGGACGTCGCAATAGTCAGAGACGTCGTAACCGAAGTCGGCCATGGGCGACGGGTAGAAGGGCGAGAGCCAGATCGCGTCGACGCCCAGCGAGTCCGGGGTGCCGTCGTTGAGGTGATCGAGCCGGCTGATGATCCCGGGCAGGTCGCCGATGCCGTCCCCGTTCGAGTCCTGGAAGCTCCTCGGGTAGATCTGGTAGATCACGCCGTGCCGCCACCAATCGCCCGTGGCCATGCGTCCTCCTGAGTTCGGTTGCCCCGGCACCTGAGCGTACGCGATGCGGGGCGCACCGGTGAGCGGACGCCATCGGCTGGCGGACGCCATCGGCTGGCGGACGCCACCGGCCCGTGCCCGGCCGGGTACGGGCCGGATCCCGGCCGGTGGCCCCTCGTGCGACCATGGAGACGGGCCGGGCGGGCCACGACCGAGGAGCGAGGAGGCCGACACGGACGACGACACACCGCTGGAGGTACTGCTCGAGGCGCCGCCTGTCCGCGAGCCGGCGCGAGGCGGGCTTCCGCCGGGAGGGCTCGCCGTGCGCCACGGCGGCCCACTCGCCATCCCGCTCCATGCCGGGCGGCCGACCGTCGTCGCGAACTTCGTCTCGACCATCGACGGCGTGGTGGCACTCGCCACCGGGCCGCGGGGCGGCGGCTCGGACATCAGCGGCGGCTCCGTGGCGGACCGGTTCGTGATGGCCATGCTGCGCGCGCTCGCCGACGTGGTGGTGGTGGGCGCCGGCACGCTCCGCGCCGCGCCGCGACACGAGTGGACGCCGCGCGGAGTGGCCCCCGCGTGGGACTCCGACTTCGCCACCTGGCGCGCCGCCCTCGGCCTGGCGCCGCAGCCCACGACCGTGGTCGTCTCCGCGCGCGGTGACGTGCCGCCGGAGCACCCGGGCCTGTCTCGCCCGGACGTGCCCGTGGTCATCGTCACGACGCGGAGCGGCGCCCTGGAGCTGGCACGCCGCGGCATCCCGCCGGGCGCCCGGGTCGAGGTGCCGTCCGACGGGCCCTTGGTGGCCGCCGCCGACCTGCTGCCCCTGGTGGGCACGCTGGGGGCCGCGATCGCGCTGTGCGAGGGCGGGCCGCACCTCCTGGCGACGCTGCTCCGGGACGGCACGATCGACGAGCTGTTCCTGACCGTTGCGCCGCGGCTGCTGGGCCGCTCGGCGGACGCACGTCGCCTCGGGCTGGTGGAGGGCGTGGCGTGGCCCGCGCGCGAGGCGCCGGGCACGGTGCTGCGCTCCATCCGGCGGGATGGCTCCCATCTCTTCCTGCGGTACGCCATCGCGGCGGGTGTGAGACCGTCACCGGCGTGATCCGGGACGACCTACCCGCACGGGGGGCTCGACGTTCTGCGCACGACTGTTATGATTGGCGCAACGTCCGGGATTCGGACAGAAGATTGGTCCCGTTCGGCAACACGACACTCCTCTCTCGGTTCTCGCGAGACGGTCGCGGGGGCCGGACGAGAAGGAGTGTTTTCGTTGTACCAGGACAAGATTCTGACCTGCGCCGACTGTGGGCAGCAGTTCGCGTTCTCGGGGAGCGAGCAGCAGTTCTACGCTGACCGCCAGTTCAGCGAGCCGCGGCGTTGCCCCTCGTGCCGCGCCAGCCGCAAGGCGTCGCGCGGCGGTGGGTCGTACTCGGGCGGCGGGTCGTACAGCGGCGGGTCGTACGGCGGCTCGATCGGATCGTACGGCGGCGGGTCCTCCTACTCGAGCAGCGCCCCCCGCGCTCCGCGCGAGATGTTCACCGCGACCTGCTCGAGCTGCGGACGCGAGGCGAAGGTTCCCTTCCGCCCGACCTCCGGCAAGCCCGTCTACTGCAACGACTGCTTCGCCAGCCGGCGGGGCTAGCAGCCAGCCGGCAGGCCGCGTGACAGCGGCCGTGTCGCCGGCACCACGCGACGATCGGGATGAGCCCGGCGGGTTGACCGCCGGGCTCATCCATTCCCGCGGCTCCGGGCGAGCGTCCCGGAGCGCGGTCCGGGAGGTGCCCGATGCCCAGCGTCGCGCCGTTCGGTTCCTGGCGCTCGCCGATCACCACGCAGCGGATCACCGCCGATCGGGTGGGGATCGGCCAGGTCGCGCTCGACGGAGACAGCATCTACTGGACGGAGAGCCGTCCCGCCGAGGCAGGCCGCGTCGCCCTCCTGCGTCGCGGGCCGGACGGGCGCCGGGAGGATGTGACGCCGGCCGGTTCGAACGTGCGCACCCGCGTCCACGAGTACGGCGGCGGGGCGATTGCCGTCCGCGACGGGGTGGTCGTCTACGTGGATTTCGCGGACGGCCGCCTGTGGCGTCGGGACGTCGACGCCGACGGGATCGGCGTGCCGCGCCCCCTCACGCCCGAGGTCGCGAACGCCTCGCTCCGCCACGCCGACCCGGTGATCGACCCCGTTCGCCGGCGCGTGGTGTGCGTCCAGGAGGACCACCGCGGGGGCGGCCCGGCGCTGAACCGGATCGTGGACGTCGCCCTGGACCCGGTCGAGGGCGCCCCGCTCCCGGAGCCGCGCATCCTGGTCTCCGGCCACGACTTCTTCTCCAACGCGCGGCTGGACCCCGAGGGGCGGCGCGCCTGCTGGCTCGCCTGGGACCATCCCGACCTTCCCTGGGACGGGACCGGCCTCTGGGTCGCCGACGTCGGCGCGGACGGCTCGTTCGAATCGCCCCGCAGGGTGGCGGGCGGCCGCGGCGAATCCATCTTCCAGCCCGAGTGGTCGCCGATCGGCCGGCTCCACTTCGTGTCCGACCGGACCGACTGGTGGAACCTGTACCGCTTCGACGCGCTGCCCGGAGCGGGAGCTGAGCCACCGCAGCCCCGTGCGCTCGCGCCGATGGAGGCCGAGTTCGGCGAGCCCCAGTGGGTCTTCGGGCTCACCGCGTATGCCTTCGTCGGTCCCGATCGCCTCCTCTGCCGGTACACGCGCGACGGCATCTGGTACCTGGGCCTGCTGGACGCGTCGACCGGGGAGCTGCAGTCGCTGGATCCGGGCGGAACCTGGTACGGGTCGATGGCCGCGCACCCCGACGGCGGCGCGGTCGTGACCGTGGCCAGTGCGACACGCGACACTTGGCTCGTCCGGCTCGACACGACGACGGGCGAGGCAACGGTGGTGGCCGAGTCCTCCGGCGACGCGCCGGACGAGCGGTTCCTGTCGATCCCGGAGCCGGTCGCGTTCCCCACCGGGAACGGCGAGACGGCTCACGCGCTCTTCTACCCCCCGCGCAACCCCGAGTTCGTGGGGCCGGACGGCGAACTGCCGCCGCTGCTCGTGAACGTCCACGGCGGTCCCACGGCGATGGCGGGCGCGGCGCTGGTGCTCGGGATCCAGTTCTGGACGAGCCGCGGCATCGCCGTGCTCGACGTGAACTACCGGGGCAGCAGCGGGTACGGGCGGCAGTACCGCGAGCTGCTGGCGGGCCGGTGGGGCGAGGTCGATCTCGAGGACGCGGCCAGCGGGGCTCGCTTCATGGCGGGTGCGGGGCGCGCCGATCCGTCCCGGCTGCTGATCCACGGTGGCAGTGCCGGCGGCTACACCACGCTCTGCGCGGTCACGTTCCGGGACGAGTTCCGGGCCGGCACGAGCTACTTCGGGATCGCCGACCTCGAGGTCTTCACGCGCGAGACCCACAAGTTCGAGTCCCGGTACATGGACGGGCTCCTCGGGCCGTACCCGGCCGCGGCGAACGTCTATCACGACCGCTCGCCGATCCACTTCGTCGACCGCATCTCGTGCCCCGTCCTCCTGCTGCAGGGGCTGGACGACCGCATCGTGCCACCCGACCAGGCGGAGCTGATGTTCGAGGCGCTGCGCCGTCGCGGGATCCCCGTGGCGTATCTCGCGTTCGAGGGCGAGGGCCACGGGTTCCGCAGGGCAGAGACCATCCGACGCACGCTCGAGGCCGAGCTCTCGTTCTACGGGCAGATCCTCGGGTTCGATCCCGCGGACGACATCCCGCGCCTGCGCATCGAGAACCTCGGGCCCGGCGGAGGGCCGCCGGGATAGCAGATGTCCACGGAACCGGGGCAGGACCAGTGCGTCGCGTGCCACGCAAGCTGGCAACGCGCCGTGTCAGGATTGGCGCATGCAGACCGCCGTGAGCATCGCGGGAGACCGCCTGACCGTCGAGCACCTCGAGCTGCGTGACCCGGACCTCGCCCGGTTCGTCTCGGAGCGCGCCGAGCAGGACCGCCCCGAGCTGGTGGAGCGCGCCCTGCGCATCGGCCTCCTCGCGGTCCGGGACGCCGGCCTCACCGTGAACGTGGACGTCATCGAGAAGGAGTTCGGACGGCTCGTCGCGCAGATCGACGAGCGCAACGAGAAGGCGAGCCAGGCGCTGGCGCAGGCCCTGCGTGACTCCTTCGCCGAGGACGGCGGCAAGCTGCCGCGCACGCTGGAGCGCTTCCTGGGGGACCAGGGCGCCCTGCGCCGGCTGGTGGCGGACCTGTTCGACGAGAGCCGCCGTGATTCGGCGATCGGCCGCCTCAACGACCTGCTGGGGCGCTATTTCGACGGCGACGGCAGCCGCCTGGCCCAGCTGCTGGATCCCACCCGCCTGGGGTCCCCGCTCTACCAGTTCCGGAGCGAGGTCTCGAAGGGGTTCGAGGACCTGGCGGGCCGGATCCAGGCGCTCGAGAAGGCCGCAGAGGCGCGTGCTGCCGAGCGGGCCAAGTCGGCGGCCAAGGGCTTCGACTTCGAGGACGTCCTCGAGCAGCTGCTGGGCGAGATCTCGGCCGGCCTCGGCGACGCGGTCGAGCGGACGGGCACGCTGCCGGGCGAGACCATCAAGGCCAAGAAGGGTGACTTCCTGCTCACGGTGGACCCGAGCCGGACCCGGGGCGCGGACCTGCGCGTGGTCATCGAGTCGAAGGACCGGGCCATGAGCACCCGCCAGGTGATCGAGGAGCTCGCGGCCGCGCGGCAGAACCGCTCGGCACAGGCCGCGGTGATCGTGTTCACGCCCCAGCATGCGCCGGCGAACGTGGACCCGCTGGCCATCGTCGGGCGGGACGTCTGGTGCGTGATGGACCCGGCCGCCCCCGACCGGCTCCCGCTGGAGTGCGCCGTGCGGCTTGCCCGGATCTTCGCCCTGGACGCGCTCCGCGAACGGCCGGTCGAGGTCGACGTCGCCGCGGTGGACCACGCGCTCGACGGGATCCGGACGCAGCTGTCCGCGATCCAGGGGATGAAGTCGAGCCTGACCTCGATCACGACCACGACCACGAAGGTGTCCGCGGACCTGGATGGCCTGCGAGTCGGGATCCTGCGGAGCGTGGCCCAGATCGAGGAGCAGCTGAAGGTGGCCAGCGGGGACGCGGCCCCGCACCGGGCCACGGCGTAGGGCGGTCGGGCCTCGCGCGGTTGTTCAGGCAGCCCGCAGCGTCTCGAGCAGGCCGCGCCAGAGCCGCTCGACGGGCCCGGCTGCGCCGTCGGGGCCGAAGGGCAGCAAGGGCAGCACGCGGTCCGCGTGGTCGGCGACACGCGCAGCGACCATCTCCGGCAGCGCCGCTGACGGCCCCACCACGGCCACCAGCCCGAGCAGGTCGTCGGCGACCAGGGACGGCATCTCCTGCCATCGGCCCGCGGCGGCGAGCCTGCCAAGGCGCTCCCCGACGTGGCCGGCATCGTGCAGGTCGAGGACGGGCCGGTAGCTCGGCGTCGACGCGTAGAAGGCGACCCGTTGCCGGGCGTCCTCGAGCAGCGCCGGCTCGTCGGTCGGAGCCAGGAAGATCGGCACGATGCGTTCCGTGCGCGGGGCACGCCCCGGCCAGTCGCCTCGGCTCGATTCGCCATCCTCCAGGGCCGGCTCCAGCACCTCCGCGAGGTACCGCGCGGTGTGGAAGGGGTGCACCTGGAACCCGTCGGCACTCCGCCCGGCGAGTCGCGCGAGGCCGGGGCCGACGCCCGCGATGGAGACCGGGATCCGCGGCCCACCGTCCGGTGGCGCGAAGGCAAGCGGCGGAGGGCTGAAGAACGGCGACATCAGCGACAGGTCCAGGTGCTCGCTGCGGACCCGGAACGGCGTCCCGTCCTGCCAGGTCGCCCAGGCCGCACGCGCCGCCGCGATCCACTCGGCGAGGCGCGGGGCGGGCGCGCTCCAGGGCATCCCGAACCGCCGCTCGACGTGCGCCCGCACCTGCGTCCCCAGGCCCAGCAGGAAGCGGCCGTCGGAGAGCGCCGCCAGGTCGAACGCGGTCTGGGCCAGCGCGACGGGGCTCCGCGCGAAGGCGACCGCGATGCCGGTCCCGACCCGGAGCCGCGAGGTCGCCGCGAGGGCCAGGCCGGCGGCCACGAAGGGGTCGTGCTCGGTCTCGGCCAGCCACAGCGCGTCGAAGCCGAACGACTCGGCCGCCCGGGCGATCCCGGCGACCGCGCCCGGGGGCGGGCTCCCGGCGGCCAGGTCGATCTTCACGGCGCGGGCACCGCGCGGCGAGGCAGGCGCACGAAGGGTACGGGTCCAGCGAGCGCGGGCGCGCAGGACAGGGATGCGGCAGGCGCGGTCACGTCCGGTTCGGTCATGCCGGTTGCCGGGTCCCGTGATCGACGATCTCGATCCGGATCCGCTTGTTGATGCGGCCCTTCGACTCGTAGCCGGTGACGTGGATCCGCCCCACCTCGCGGGTGTTGGCCACGTGCGTCCCCCCGTCCGCCTGGAGATCGAGCCCCACGATCTCGATCGTGCGGATCTCCAGGATGCCCGGCGGCAGGAGGTTCACCTTGGTGCGGATGAGATCGGGGATGGCGAACGCCTCGTCCCGGGGGAGCACCCGCACGCGCACCTCGCGGTCGGCCGCCAGCTCGGCGTTCACCCTGGCCTCGATCTCGCCGACGAGCTCGCCGGACATCCGCTCGAACTCGAAGTCCATCCGCCCGGCGCCCGGCTCCATGTTCCCGCCGGTGACCTGCGCACCGTAGTCGCGCCACACCACCCCGCAGAGCGCGTGGAGCGCGGTGTGCGTGCGCATCAGCAGGTGGCGGCGTTCCCAGTCGATGTCGACGCGGACGCGCATCCCCGGCTCCGGGCCGTCGGCTGCCTCGGTCCCCGTCAGCAGGTGCACGACGTCGTCACCCGCCTTGCGGGCCGTCGCCACCTGCCAGCGCTGGCCCCCGTAGACGGGATCGAGGGCAAGGAGCGTCCCGGCATCGGCCGGCTGTCCGCCCCCGCCGGGGTAGAAGACGGTCCGGTCGAGCCGCACCAGGACGCCGTCCGCCGACGGCTCAACCTCGAGGACGGTGGCTTCGCAGGTTCGCGCGTAGGCATCCCGGTAGCAGATCGCGTCAGTCATGCACCCTCCTCGATGTCTCCGTGGCCGGCATTCTCGCCCG
>JAJYGO010000268.1 GCA_021785115.1 Chloroflexota bacterium
GTCGGGCTCGCGCGGCCTCAGGGCCGCCGGCACTCGGTCGGGGCGTGGCGCAGCTTGGTAGCGCGCATCGTTCGGGACGATGAGGTCGGAGGTTCAAATCCTCTCGCCCCGACCAGACCGACCTTCTTTCGTGCTCAGGACCCCCTCATTTCGGGGCGCGTCCGGGCCCGAGGTCTTGCCCTGACCACCTTGTGATTCGAGGCGCAGCACGCCCGGCCCGAAGGCCGCGTCCCAGCCCCGCGCCTTCGCCGCGGCGGTGAGGGTGAAGGTGAAGTCGCGGGCCCCCAGCACGTCGATCCGCTCGAACACGGCCTCCGCGATCGCCCTGCGCCCGGCGTCCGACGTCGCGGCCCAGAGCCCCGGCAGCGACTCGAGGTACGCACGGGCCTCCGCCGCCGTCGGCAGCCGTGACGGCCTCTCCGCCGCGGCGGCGGCCTCGGCGTCGAGGCGGGCCATCGTCGCCTCCAGGCGCGTGATGTCCCGGTCCTTCGCGTACTGCAGCGCCGCCCGCTCCCGCTCGCGGTTCATGCGCGCCTGCGCCAGGGCGTCGGGGCCGCCCGGCCCCGCCCGCCCGCCGGCCTCGGCGACGACGGCCGCCTTCAGCCTGGCCGACACGGCGACGTGGCCGAGGGCGAGGCCAATTGCGTCCTCGTAGACCTCGACCTTGTACGACTCGCCCCGTACCCGCGGGTCGACCGTCCGGCCGTCGCGCTGGATCCGTCGAGGGGCGGCCGCGGCGAACGCCCGGCAGGCGTCCTGGTGCCGGTACCGGCCGACGTGCCCGATGAGCCGCCTGCCGCAGGCCGCGCAGGCGAGGAGGCCGCCGAGCCCGTACTGGCGCCGGGTCACCGCGCCGCGGTGGCGGCGGCTGTACCGGGCGCGGAGCCCCTGCACGTGGTCCCAGGTGGACGGGTCGACCAGCGCGCCCAGGGCGGACGGCTCGCCGGACCAGAGGCGCCCGACGTAGTAGGGGTTGGTCAGGACCTCGGCCACGTGCTTGAGGGCGAGCCCCGTCGCCTGCCCCACCTCGCGATCGGTGCGTCCCGCAGCGGCGAGCTCGTACACCCGGCGCACCAGGGCGAGCGCCTCCTCGTCCACAACGATCGTCCGGCCTTCCCGGACCGCCCCGAGCGGCGCCCGGCTGCCGCCCGGCACGCCGAGCCGCCGGCGCTTCGCGGCGTAGCCCTCGCGGATCCGCTTCGCGAGTCGGCGGCTGTACGCCTCGGCCTCGACGGCCTCCCGGGCCCAGCGCTCCCACTCGTCCTCGTCGGAGGACAGGACCCGCTCGTCGGCGAACAGGATCACCGCGCCCCGGGCGTGGAGGTCGTGGCGCGCGTTGACCGCGGTCCGCAGGTCCCGGGCGAAGCGGGACACGTAGCCGACGACGAGGACGTCCCAGTCCGCCCCGGCGCCGGCGAGCATCTCCGCCCACTGCCCGGTCGCCGCGATCGTGCGGCCCGAGTGGGCGACCTGCCAGGCGGCGCCCGTGTCGACGAGGCCCCAGCGCTCGATCGCCCGGGCCTGCTGCTCCGCCTGGGCGTCGGGCCCGAAGTTGTCCGCCTGCCCGGCCGTCGACTCCCGGATCCAGCGCGCGGCACGCCGGCCGCGGAGATCGTCGAGCGAGCGGGGCAGGGCGCGGGCGATCATGCCACCCGCGCCTCCGGCGTGTTGGTCTGCTCGGTCTCGGCGTTCACGGCGGACACAGTTGCTCTGCCGGGCGAGCCATTCAAGGTGGCCCTCTCGGCCGCCAGCCGCACGGCCTCGCGGATCGCGAACGCGAGCGCCGCGGCGAGCGGGTCGGTCCGCGGCGGGGCGGGGCGCGCCGCTACGGTCATCGGGCAGCCTCGCGCTGCTCGCGGACCAGGACGGCGGCCTGCGCCGTGGTGCGGGCGCCGAGGCGCCGGCGTCCCTCGTCGCGGTACGTCCGCGCGGTCCACTCCGAGATCCCGAGGCGGGCCGCGATCTCGCCCAGGCCCATGCCGTCGCCGAGCAGGATCAGCACCTGCTCCTGGCGCGGGGAGAGGCCCGGCTGGCGAGAGGTCACCGCAGGGTCGCCGCGATCGCGTCGAAGTCCGCCGGGCGCCAGAGGTAGGTCTCGACGCCCGGGCAGGCCCCGAGGGCCGCCAGCCAGCGGTCCTGGTGCTCGGTCGTCCTGCCCCGGTCGGTCTTGAGCTCGGCGAGGATGACGCGCGGCGGCCGGACGAGGGCGAGGTCCGGCCAGCCGCGCTCCGACCACTTGGACAGGGCGGGGTGGTACGCCATCCAGCGGTAGATCCGGGCGAGGTCGAGGACCTGGCGCAGGAACTGCGCCTCCGTGACGGCCGGGCCCGAGCTCACGCCGCCCGCTCCTTCGACCAGGCGTGGAGGGCGAGGCAGGCGCGGAAGGCGACCCAGTCGCGCCCGGTGACGGCCGCCTCGTACAGGCGGGTCCCGCCGTCGGTGACGTGGACGATCCCGTACCGGGTGATCGACGGCAGCGGGTACTTCGCCGGGTCGTTCGGCCGGGCGATGAACTCGGCGTTCGCGTACGCCGCCAGCTGGAGCCGGTGGTCGCGGTACACCGCGCCGTCCGGCGTCGCCACGGACGCCCCCGTCTTCCAGTCGAGGAGCCAGACCTCGCCGTCAAGCTCGGCGATGAGGTCGCATGTTCCCCCGTAGCCGAGCGTCTCGTGCAGCAGGAACGCCTCGACCTCGAGCGGCCGCAGGCCGTGCTCGCGCACCTGGGCGTTGAGCCAGGCGCGGGCGCCGGCGACGGCCGCCTCGTCGCGCGGGTCGATCGCGGCCGGCTCCCGCCGGAGGATCTGCTCGATCGACGCGTGGATCCGCGAGCCGCGGTCCATCGCGCTGGTCGAGAGGGTCGTGAGGTACTTCACCGCGGCGTCGACCCGGCCGGCCTCGCGGTCCTCGATCAGGCGCTCGGCGCCCGCGATCGCGGCCTGGGCGACCTGGTTCATCTTCCAGTAGGTCAGGGCGGGGGCGTCGAGGACCTTGGTGACCGCGGTGACGCCGGGCCACGGGCCTGCGCCGTTGAAGTAGTACTGGTGCGTCCTGGTGCGGACGACGCCTGCGGGGCGGGTGGCGACGGGCGCGGTCATGCGGGGTGTCCCTCCTCGGGGTGGCAGGCGTCGCACGTCCAGCCGGACGGCGTCCACCGGTGCATGGCTTGGTGGTCGCGGTACGAGCGGCACGGGTTGACCCAGCCGGACGGGTCAGCTGGGACGACGCGCAGGGCCGGACCCGCCTCGCGCCCGCCCGCGGGCGCGTGTCCCCCGCCACCGCTCTCACTCTCTGAGTGAGGGGAGTGGTGGGGGAGAGAAAGGGGTTCGCCGCTCTCGATGACGACTTGTGCCGGGACGTAGCCGCCCCGGACCCGGGCGACGGCGCCCTGCCCGACGAGGCCGGAGACGAGGTGCTGGACCGCGGTCCGCTCCATGCCGAGCTCGTCGGCGATTGCCTTGGCGAACAGCGGGCCGCGCGCCTCGATCACTCTGTACACTTCGGCCCGCTCGAACGAGGCCGCGGACAAGGCGCCCGGTGCGGCCGTCCAGGTCATGTCGTCGAAGCGGGCGCTGATCTCCTCGTCGGCGACGTCGCGCCCCGTCACGTGGAGCGTGCCGAACGCCTCGTTGCGCTTGCGGCGGACGACGACGATCGTGTCGGCCGAGCCCGTGATCCCGTAGGTGCCCGACACCGAGGCCAGGAAGTCGTCGGTCGACTCCTTGCGCGCGTGGTGGACGATGACCAGCGCGACGGAGCGGTCCCGGAACAGACCCTGGAGCCGGGCCATCGCGGCCACGTCGACCTCGTAGGCGTTGCGCCGGCCGTCGGTCGCGCCGCGGACCTTGCCGAGCGTGTCGATCGCGACGAGGACGGCGTCCGGGTGCTCGCCGAGCCAGCCCGCGACCTCCTCCTCGAGGCCCTCGCCGATGTTGGGGGCCTCCCAGCGGATCTCGAGCCGGCCGCGGGGCATGGTCCGCCCGGCAAGGGCCGCCCGAAGCCGGTCCTGGCCGCGGCGCCGGCCGTCCTCGAGCGCGAGGTACAGCACGCTCCCGGGCGTCACGCGCCGGCCGAGCAGGTCGCCGCCGATCGACGCCTCGACCGCGACCTGGTAGACGAGGCAGCTCTTGCCGACCTTCGGCGGTGCCGCGAGGATCGTCGTCCCCTCCGGGATGAGCCCCGGCACGACCCAGCGGAGGGGCGGCAGGTCGAGGGCGAGCAGGTCCGCGGCGTCCATCGACGACGCGCCGATCACATCCGGCGCCCGCGGGGCCGCCGGGACGTGCGCCGGCGCGCCGAGGCGCTCGGCGAGCTTCGCGGTCACGCGCTCGAAGTCGGCCCGGAGCTCGGCGTCGGTCTTCGCGACCTCGAACCGCGGGGCGACCTGCGTGCGCACGAGCCCCCAGAGCTCGTCGAGCCCGAGGCCGGCGTTGTACCGGCTGGCGACGTAGTCGCGGACCGCCGCGTACCGGCGGCCGCTCGGGATCCGGTCGGGCAGTGAGAAGCCGGGCGTGACAGTGATGGCACCGCCTGTCGCGGCCTGGCGTGAGATGGCGTGCCGCTCGGCGAGGGCCGCCTCGACCCAGCCACGAGGCAGGTCGGCGATCTCGGTCACCGGGCCAGCGACGTACTCCTTGCCGCCGATCCTGCTGCCCGGCCCGACGAGGTAGCCGCGGCCGGGCCAGCGGACGGTGAAGCCAAACAGCTCGTCGCCGGCGGGGACCGGCACGTCGGCCGGCCAGCGATAGAAGGCGTGGCGGCCATCGGAGGGGGTGGAGGTGGTCTTCGTGGCGGGGAGAGGACCGTGGGCGGCGACGAGGTCCAGCATGCGGTCGCGCCAGGGGCGGTCGGCGCCGCCGCCGTCGTCGAGGTCGAACACGACGACGGGCTCGGAGGAGTCGGCGGGCCAGACGAGGCCGTAGTTGCCGGCGGCCGGGGCCTCGAGCTGGCGCCGGATCCAGTCCGGGCGCGTCGTCGCGTTCTTGAAGCCGTGCTCCGTCACCGGGACCTTCGCGTCCGCCTTCAGGGCGAACACGGCGAAGCCCTGCGCGATCTGTGCGAGCGCGGCGGCCACCACCGACTCAGGAGCGGGCATCACGGTCAGAAGGGCAGCTGGTCGTCCGAGACGGCCGGCTGGACGACGGGCTGGGGGACCGGCCGGCGTGCGGGGGCGGCGGGCACGGGCGCCGGGGCGGCGGCGCGCGCCCTCGGGCGGGCCGAGAGGTTCGCGATCTTGGCCCAGCCGCCCTCGTCGATCGCGATCGTCGCGAGCGCCTCGCGGCCGAGGAGCTGGGACTTCGGGTACGACGCCCCGACCGCGGGCGGCGCGCCGCCGAGGAGCGCCGTCAGCCAGGCGTATGTCTTGGATTTCGGGCCGGACGCGACCGACGCCGAGCCTGTCACTTCGGTCCCGTCCTCGAGGGCGAACGTCCAGTCGCGGAGCTGGACCTCCTTGCCCGCGTTGGGTCCGGACTGCGGGTAGATCGTCCGCGGCTCGGAGATGTCGACGAGGGTGACCTCGAAGACGCCGGGCGTGAGGTCGCTGGCGGGTGCGCCCGCGCTGATGGTGATGGTGTCGTCGGCCATGGGTCTGCTCCCTGTGTCGTTGTCGGGCTGGAGGGGTCGTGGGCGGCTACCGGAGGACGCGCGCCACCTCCTTCGCGACGGCCTCGCACGCCTCGCAGCGCGGCCGTGATTCCGGCCAGGCGAAGCGGGGCTCGACCGGCGGGATCCCGCAGAGGGTCCGCGGGCGGCCCGCGATCCTCGCGTGGGCCTGGCCGTCGCGGGCGGCGGTCCACGTGATGCGCGGGCGGCTCATGCCTGGGGCTCCGGCGTCGGGCGAGCGCGCTCGGTGGCTGGGCGCGGCGTCTCGCGGAGGCGGGCATCGGGCCGCGCGGCCTCGCGATCGAGGCCGGCGAGGACCAGGACCGCCGCCTGCTGGCGCGGGCTCCGGCGCTCGCGCCGGGCCAGCTCGCGCAGGCGGTCGGCGGCGTCTTCGGGGAGGGCGATGTAGAAGGTCGGCATGACGCTGGGCAGCGTCGGCCACGGGCGGCGGACGATAAAGGTAGGGAAACCGGACTCTTATCCCGCCTCTTATTCGGGCGTCGGCCCCGCGCGATTTCCGGAATCCGCCCGCATTTCGTCCGCCGCAGTCGCCGGCAGCCCGAACCGCTTGACGAGCTTGCGCAGGTAGTCGGGCTCGGTCCCCGTCTCGCCGTCGAGCATCTCGAGGTGCGCGGCGATGGACTGGTCCGTGTACGGCGGCGTCGCCCGCTCCCGGGCGGCCCGGTACCGGGCGGCGAACAGCTCGGGCGTCCAGCCGGGCCGTCCCCGGTGCCGGGCGGCGCTGCGGGACGGCGCCGGCCGGGTTGTGAGCGACAGCGCCCTTGGGTCCGGCGCCGGCGCGACCGCTCGAGGCCGGCGACCTCGCCTGCGGCGGGGCGCCAGCCCGAGCCGCTGGCGCAGGGTGTCCTGGTCGAGGCACGAGACGCGGTCGACGTACTCGCGCAGTTCGTCGACCGTGGGCTGGCGGCCCTCGATCAGGACGAGGTGCTGGTAGAGCGCCGCCACGAGCTCGTCGCCGAGCTCGGGGCGCTCGGCCGCCACTCGCGCGATGTCGGCCGACATGAGCAGGGGGTCGGGGTTGGTCACGGGCGGACCTGCCGCCCCTGCGAGGGGCGGCCGCGGGTGTCGCGGGGCATGGCTGCACCGCTCATGGGTTCGAACACGGGGGAGCGGCCCTCCGGAGTGACGTTTCAGCCGAGAGGCTGGCCGGCGAGCGGGAGTTGCTTCGAGCAGTTCAGTCTAGCCAGAGGGGGGTGACGTGAACAGGTGTTCTATCCACGACTTTGGGGTCGCGGTAGCCGGGATTTCCACAGCGCGCAAAATGACGCGGATAGCCGGTGGACATCCTTGGCGCCGAGGCCCGTTGCGCAAGTGTCATCCGGTAGGAGACGCCCGCCTTCTACACTTCCCGGAGGGAGGTACTCGCACGCATGAACGACCTGGCAGCGGCTCTCACGAACGTTCGCGCGCGGATCGCGAAGTTCGGCGGGCAGACAATCGGCGAGGAGAACACCAAGCACGCCCTCATCGAGCCGATACTGCGGGCGCTCGGCTGGGACTTGGAAGACCTCGACGAGGTGCGCTGCGAGTACAAGCTCAAGCAGGCGGACAACCCCGTCGACTACGCCCTGTTCGTCCACGGGGGCCTGCGACTCCTCGTCGAGGCGAAGGCCCTCGGCGAGAACCTGTCCAAGTACGCCCACCAGATCATGGGCTACGCCGGCGTGGCGGGCATCGTGGAGTGGATCGTCCTCACGGACGGCAACGAGTACCGCATCTACAACGCGTTCGCCCAGGTCCCCATCGACCAGAAGCTCTTCAAGCGGGCCGTTGTCAGCTCGGACGAGCCCGGCCTGGTCGAGACCCTGGGGCTGCTCTCGAAGGCGCAACTCCAGGGAACGATGATCGACGACCTGTGGCGCGCCTATTTCGTCGACCGACAGGTGAAGAAGGCAGTCGAGGATCTCGCCGGACTCGATGCCCCGACCGACTTCGTCAACCTTGTTCGCAAGAGGGTTCCCGCGCTGTCGCCGACCGAGGTCCGGCAGAGTCTGGGACGCGCCACGCTCTCGCTGGACTACGGGACGTTCAAAGCGATACCGACCCTCCCTGTGGGGGGGCCGAAGGCAATGACCAGCCTAACGACTTCAGTCGCGCCGGGCGTCATGAGCGCCGCGAGCAAGGACCCGGACCCTGACAAGACGCCCTGGCGCCACGTGACCCTCAAGGATCTGATTTCATCGGGCACGGTCGACCTGCCGCTCGAAATAGAGACCTTGTATAGGGGCTCCCAGCTCGCGGCCCGCATCGAGGCCGACGGCACGGTTACGTGGAATGGCTCGGCCTTCGACTCGCTCTCAACGGCCGCGGGCATGGCGCGCAAGTCGATCGTGGGCGCGCCGCCAGGCCGCGAGTATCCCCAGACCAACGGATGGACCTTCTGGCGGTTTCGGGACTCCGATGGCGGCCTGGTCCTGGTCGACGTGCTGCGACAGCGGCACTTCGCGGGGTAGCACGCGTCGCTCGGTCTGGGCACGCCAACATCCACATCGCTCAGGAGGGTCTCGCGGACCCGCTTGATCCTTCCATCGTCTGACCAGCGGGTGCGCTGTTACATAAATAGATCAATTGGACAACTGTTGTAGTACCATCTCCGTGTGACCGACGAGCTACGAGCAGCACTGCTGGCCAACAAGGACACCGTCGCCGCAGCCCTCGGACGGGCCGAGGCGGAATTGGCGCGTTGCCAAGAGACGTGCGAAGAGCTCTCGGCTCTGATTGAGCGTGCTCGCATGGTGCTCGGCCTAGACCGCCTTGCAGACGTACCGCCACCCAGCCAGATGACCCTTCATCATGCGATGGAAGTCGTGCTCGCCGAGCAGCGGGAAGGTCTTCGTGCACGGGCGATCGCCGAGGAGGTGAATCGTCGGCGCCTATATCGCCGCAAGGACGGGCGACCCGTTGACCCCGTTCAGGTGCACGCTCGAGCTGGGGCCTACACGTCGCTGTTCGCGAGGCGGGATGGGCGGATCGTGCTGCGCGACTCGGGGCCGTCATGAAGCTCGCGACAGACAAGCTGACACCGGCGCCAGCTCAACTGACGGCAATGAGACGTTCGTACGGCCGACTCGATGTACCTGGGCCACGTCGGCCCCTCAGCACGATCAGCGAGCTCGTGGCCGCGCCATTTCGGCGAGCCGCTGCGATCCTTGAAGCGGCTGCGAGCCCCAGGGCCCGGGAGATCTACGACCTTCGCTTTGGGCCTCGCGACTCAGGCTTGGGGTCGCCCGCCTTCGATGGGGTCCGACCCACCTGGGCGCTTCTCGGGATGTGGGCGGTTAGCCGAATCGTCGAGCCCCTCGAGGACAGAGGCCTGATCTCAGCCGAAGAGTGGTTCTTCGAAAGCGATGCCCGCCTGGCGCTGACAGTCTCCGGATCTGTGCTTCGAGCGATCGAGGGGGACCTTGCATCGCTGGATGCAGGGGCGCTTGGCGACCTCCTGCCATACGCCCTGGATCCCCACGGTGCCGGGACTCGGCGGTCCGTGCTCCGCGATCCAAGCCAGAGCATGGCGCGGTCGGCGCGAAGGCGTTCCGGCATCTACTACACCCCGGGGGACGTCGCCGACTTCATGGCTACCCTTGTCGTCCGGCAGCAGGGGCAACCGATTCTGGACCCCGCATGCGGTACGGGAGTGTTTCTGAGAGCGGCCGCGCGTTTGCTTTCGCGCGATCTCCCGATGTCGGAGATCCTCAAGCGGCTCTACGGAGTTGACCTCGATCCTCTAGCTATCGACGGCGCCTGCTTCGTGTTAGCGGCGACTGCCTTGACGATCGAAAGAGGCATGGCGCCATGGCGCGCTTGGCACTTGGCCCGGCTGGGGATGTCGGAATCCGACACCATCTCGCTCCTGCTCGGCCAGGATGCCCTCCAGCCGCGCGATGGGGCGACAGAACTCGTTCGCTCGAGACTCGACCTGCGGGCTGCTGTGTCGCGGGGTGACACGCTTCCGGAGCAGAGACTCGTGGAGCGGCCGGCGTGGGTGGCGTCGCTGCGGACCCTCTTTCCGGAGGCAACTGAAGGCTTCAGCGTTCTGGCCAACCCCCCATATGCACCACTAGGCCCACGCTCGGATCTGGCCACTCTGGGCCAGCGGCTGGAGCCACTCAAGGGCGTCCGGGTCACTTCGGCGACGAATTCCTTCTTGCCGTTCATCCAGGGAATGTGGAGCACTAGCCATTCGTCACCGAGCGCAATGGTGGTTCCCATGTCGATCGTCTACAACACGACAGCGCCATTCGTGGCGGCACGACGGGCGATCCGAGCGTCTGGAGGGAATTGGACGTTTTGGTCTTTTGACCGGACGCCCGATGCGCTGTTCGGGGACGACGTCAAGCAGCGCGTGTCAATCATGTGTCGAGCCCCAGCCGAGGACTTTGTAGCCGGCACGTCAGGCCTCATCAGGTGGACCTCCGAGCAGCGATCCTGGCTCTTCGATCGACTTCCGACCCCGGTGCTGCTCGGCATCAGAGATATCTCTTCCGCCATCCCGAAGCTCGGTGACGAGTGGGAGGCAGACCTTTACCGGCAAGTGCGCGGAACGCGAGCTCGCCTAGACGCAGACGTAAGACTGGCGACCGAATCCTTGCCGGCCGGCGAGGGAGACGTGGAGGTCGGAACGACCGCGTACAACCGGTTGGTGGTCTACCGGGCCGATCGAGGAGATGCAGCCCACGTCAGCAGTACGCGCTACGCGACAGCAAGCCAAGCGCAGGCGGATTGGGCCTACGCCGTTCTTATTTCGACCCTGACCTACTGGCTTTGGCGGGTCGACGGAGACGGATTTCACGTGCCATCTGGCTGGCTTCGCGATCTTCCCTACTCGTGGTCGGGAAGCGCACTAGACCAGGAGCTCACAGATCTTGGCCGCCAGGCTTGGACCGAGGCCCGATCGCAGGCCGTGGTAGCTGTCAATCGTGGAAGGCGCACCGTGTCCTACGCGGCACCAGAGAGATCGATCGCCGCGATCGATGAAGCCCTGTTGAAAAAGCTCGGTATCGACGGTCGGATGGGTGACCGTCTTCAGGCGTTCAGAAGGACGACGATAGACGTCGGTCGAGGGAGGAAGTAGATGGCGTTGGACATCCGCGAGGCCAGCAAGCTCACGAAGGAAGAGTGGCGCGAGTACACCAAGACGGTCTGGCAAATCGCGAACGTCTCCCACCCGGCACATCCGGCTGTGTTTCCGCGCGAGATCCCCCACCGCCTCACGAAGCTCTTCTCGTTTGTAGGGGAGACGGTCCTGGATCCGTTTGCTGGTGTCGGGACAACCGCCCAAGCGGCTACCGACCTCGATCGAAGGGCGGTGTCGGTCGATCTCAATCCTTCTTACGCCGACATCGTCAGGGAGTCCGTCCCCTCCTCGAACTCTGAGGTCCACACGGCAGACGCGCGGAACCTCGACTTTCTCGATGACGACTCCATCGACCTGATCATCACCAGCCCGCCCTACTGGAATAAGGCGTCCTATGGGTCGGACGACGGCAATCTAGGAAATGTCGCGGGCTATACCGACTTCCTTCGTGAGATGCGCGAAGCTTTCCTGGAGCTTCGGCGGGTGCTCAGACCCGGCCGAAAGCTCTGCATCGTCACTGCGAATGTCAATCAGCACACCAACCATGGACTTCTAACCTTTCCTATTGCGGCGGACTTCACGGCCCTGCTTCGCGAGATCGGGCTCGTGATGGTCAACGAGCTCATTTGGTCGAAGGACAAGACCGGCGGGCGCTGGGGATCGGCGAATGCCCAGCGTCCGATCTTCGGGTCGTACCCGTACCCCCCCAACTTCCTGTTCAAGAACGTCCACGAATACATCCTCATCTTTGCTAAGCCGGCAGTGAAGCAATCGACTGGACCGAAGGTGGCCGACTATCGGTGGCTGATGGCCGAGACCCGTGCGGCCGAGGTTCCTGAGGCCGATGACAACGGGCGCAACGGGAACGGCCACAACGGGAACGGCCACGCCGGAAACGGCCACAACGGGAGTGCCGTTTAGGGCTGACAATCGTCCTCACCGCCAGGGCGAGGGAGACCCGAGCAGGAAGTAGCGCAGGGCGCGTTCAAGGGAGGGGCCGTGCCGTACGAACTCCGGATACAAGACCCGTCGTCCGCGCTTACGCGATACCTTGACGAGGAGGTCATCGCCCTACTTCGCGACACCGACGTGACCGTAATCGAAGGGATCTTCGCCTTCGCGACGGTACGCGGCGCGGCGGCGATCGTGGCTGATCCTGCGTTCCAGGAGTACAGCGACCGAGGGCGGGTCTTGCGCCTTATCCTGGGGCTTGATGCCATTACGGATAGGGTGGCGCTCGAATTCGTGGCGGAGGCGCAGAGACGCCATGCCGGGCGCCTTGAGGTAAAGGTCTACAAGAACCCCCGGGCAGGCCTCTTCCATCCCAAGCTCCTGCGTGCGAAGCGCAGCGATGAATCGGGGCTCCTCATCGTCGGCTCAGGGAACCTGACCCCCGGTGGCCTGCGGTCGAACCTCGAGGCGTACTCCGTGTACCGCTTCGATGCGAGCGATACTCCAGACCAGAGTGAGTGGGATCGGTTTCTTGCCGAGCACAAAGACGACATCACCGACATCGACGATGACGCCCTTGAGCGTGGCGAGCGCAACGGCGAAAGAGTTGCCGCCAGTCGCGGCGCGGCAAGGGCCGGGAGGGCTCGCCCTCGTGGAAGGGTTCACGCGGAAGAAGCCGAGGAAGCGGTCGCTGCCGCCACCGAGGAATCGGCGCTCCCAGAGGAAGTCGCGCCGGCTGCAGCCAATGACGATCGCATGCTCGTGGCCGAAGTGCCCAAGGCAGGCGGTCGCTGGCAGCAGGTCCACTTCAACGAGGACGTCACTCGCTTGTACTTCCGCGCAGCTGCGCACAGCTCAGATCGTGTCGTTCTGTACCGCCTGGAGCCCAGTGGACGCTTGGTCAGAGAGGCCGCTCGCCCTGTGATCTTGTCGGGGACCAACCTCAACCATCGAATAGAGTTCGGGTCGCATCGCGGTGTCGCATATCCTGATCCCCGCCGCCCGATCCTCGTCCTGCGTGAGATCGGCCTCCGGACGCACACCTATGTCATGTTGATGCCTGGCGAACCGGGTTACACGGAGATGGAGGGGTTTCTCTCGTCTCATCGATCGGTGGGCCGCGGCACGCGTCGCGTCATCTCCAACCGAAGTGAAGTCGCGCGATCCTGGCCAGGGCTTCCGCTCTGAGGACGTGAGCGCGGCTATGGACACAGCCGCGGACGCCCCTACACTGGCGCGAATGGCTCTACCGACCTGGCAGGACGCGTTGCTTCGCTAGTCGCGCACCCGGGGTGCTGCGGACGTGCATCCGCTGCATCGAGGACCCGGTCGCCCCGCCGCGAGCTGGACACGGGCCAGTCTGAGCGGCGCCGCGTGATCGGTCCGGCGGGCGCGGCGCCGGGGCCAGGAGGAGGCTACGCGCCGCCGCTCACCGGCGGCTTATCTCGCGCCGCGAACGCGTCCGCGACGACGGTCACCCCATCCCGCTGCCGCTGGTCATCTGGACGGCCAGGATGACGATCGTGACGGTCACCGTCGCCGTGGCCCCATTGCCGGTGTAGGCATAGCAGGTGAAGCCGGTGGCCGAGGCCCCGGTGTACTTGGGGATGAGCGTTCCAGACCCGCCCGGGAGCCCGGACTGCGCGAGCGTGATGACCGGCGTCTGGGTGAACCGGCCGGCGGGGAACGTGACCGCGACCGAGCCGTAGGCGGCGGCCGAGAGGGTGATGCTGCACGACCCGGCCCACACCGCGTACGGCAGCGGCCCGGTGGCGCCCGACAGCCTGTCGATCTCGGCGCTGCCGTCGCCCTTGAGCTGCCAGCCCGGGCCCTGGACCTGCGACTTGAGGAGGGCGGGCGTCCCGCCCGGGAAGGTGTTCGACGCCGGGTCGGCCGCGCCGGCGGCGCTGTACGAGGTGAGGGTCAGCTGTGTGGCCGTGCCGGACGACTGGAGGTGGAGGCCGCCGACGCCCGGGTCGGAGGCGGCCGCGGCCATGTAGAGGGACCACTTGTCCGGGTCGTCGGCGCCGCCGGCCGGCACGGCCGGCAGCGTCACCCCGAGCTGCCGGCGCCTCCCCAGGCTGATCGAGGCGCGCGGCCCGACGCGGGTCTCGTGGACGGTCCCGACGTCGTCGTACCAGCTGTAGGCGAGCCAGAACGGCTGCGTGGCGGTCGACCAGTCCCAGGACGTGAACGCCCAGACGCTCGTCGGCGCCGCGGCCGCCCAGCCGCGGAACGCCGAGCCGTCGTGGGCCACGCCGCCGGCGATCTCCGAGGCGAGGCCGAAGTCGCGGTTGGGCGTGTTCGCGCCGCTCGAGGCCAGGAACCCGTAGACGCCGGCGAACGCGCCGCCGACCGCGAGCCAGTACGTCGGCGCGGACGCGTTCAGCGCGTCGGCCACGAGGCAGCCGCCCCGGACCGTGGCCGACGCGCCGTTGACCGCGAGGCCCGAGCAGGTGAGCGTGGACGAGTAGGCGCCCGCTGGCGTGCACTTGACGAGGCGCACCTGGTCGGCGCCGGTCGTGCCCGAGGCCGTCGTGACGACGAGGTTCGTCCCGTCGAAGAACAGCCCCGCGCCGGCCTTCTGCCCGCTGATGTAGGACGCGATCGCCGTGGTCTTGCCGACGTAGGAGAGGTCGGCCTGGCTGTACTGGAACAGGGTCCCGAGGTCGTCAAGGACCCAGATGGAGGTGCCGACCCGGGCGATCCCGAGGATCGAGCCCATCGGCCCCTCGAGGGAGGCGTCGACGTCGTACTTGTAGGTCAGATACACGTTGGGCTTCTGGCCGGAGAAGGTCGAGATGTTCGTCATCGAGCCGTCGAGCCCGTCGCCGCGCTTCTCGGTGAGGCCCGAGCCTGTGTCCTGGTCCCACTGGATCCAGTCGCCCGACCCGGAGTGCAGGAATCCCGCCCAGACCGTGGCGCCCGACGCGACGGCGAGCTCGGCGCTCAGCGCCTTGTCGTAGTGGACCGAGCTGCCCACGGCGAAGGCGGGCTTCGAGGGCGTGTAGGCCGCCGACTCGCGCAGGAGCGTCCCGCTCGTGTTCCACACGGCGTTCTTCGCGGTGCAGGAGTAGCCCGACACGCCCGCCATGTAGACCGAGACCGCCGTGATCCGGATGTTCTTGTACGCCGGGAAGGTCAGCGGCGTGGCGATCTGGCTGTACTGGCTCCCGGTGCGGTCGGTGGCCTGGTCGCTCACGTGCGAGGTCGAGCCCAGGGTGGCCGTGTAGGTGGCGGTCGACCCGGTCTTGCGCAGGGTGCGCAGGAGCGCGCCGTCGGACGCGCGGTACTCGTAGGCGACGTCGGTCGTGCCGCCGTCGTCGGCGCTGGCGCCGACCCAGAACGTCGGCGTGGTGCCGCCCGCGTCGCCCGCGGGGTCGTAGCAGAGGCCCGCGGACGGGTGCGCGGGCGCCGTCCCCAGGGCGAGCCGCGGCACCGAGCCGACGAGGACCGGCGCCGAGCTCGGGTCCGCGACGTTGTTCTGGACCGTCATCGTCGCGCCGACGCCCAAGAGCGCCGAGCCCTGCAGCAGCGCCGACGCCGAGGCGAGCAGGTTCGTCGCCGACACCTGGCCGCGGACGTAGACCGCCGACCCGTCGGTGGGGATGTTTACCTGGAGCACGTTCGAGGCGTCGTAGGCGCGGATGCCGGACCGGTCCACCTCGACGCGCAGCCCCGTGCCCGGGTCGGTCCCGTCCGGCGCGGCGGTCCGGATGAGCGAGGCCAGCAGCAGCGTCGCGGCGAGTTTGTCGGCCGTCACCGAGCCCGCGAGGATCTTGTCCGCGGTCACCGCGTTCGCCCGCAGCTGCGGGGTGTCGACCGTGCCCGGCGTGATCCGGGTGCCGTCGATCGCGCCGGGCGGTGCGGCGCCGGCCTGGCTCGCCGCCCAGACCGCCATCGTGACGATCGGGTCGCCGAACTCGAGCGCGTACTGCGGGGCGTCGGGCCGGGGCCACGTCACCGTGACGTTGGTGACGGAGAAGGCGGCGCCCGAGAGGCCGAGATTGGCCGAGGTCAGCAGGAAGGTCATCGCCGGCCAGAGCCCGGGCTGCCCGATCTCGCACGAGCCGTGCTGCGTGGTGGTGCCGTCCTGGTTCTGGCTCGTCTGCAGCTTGAGCTTGCGGTACCCGAACCTCGTCGAGCCGTCGGGGGCGTCGGAGAGGGCGAACGGCGCGGCCGAGGCCGTGGCCGCGTCCTGGTTCACCGCCGACACGGTGACCCGGACGTGGCCCGCCCGGTCGACCGGGTCCTCCTTGGCGACCGACACCACGGCGCCCGACCAGGGCGGGACCGTGAGCGCCGCGGCGTCGCCGATGGCCGGGACAGACGGTGGGTCGACCAGGGTGAAGTCGAGCGTGTTGAGCTTGCACGTCATGGAGCCCCACGCGACCGCGGCGGTGAGGTCGGTGCCGCCGACCGTGAGCGCGGTGGTGGTCATGTGCCCGGCGCGAAGCGCAGCCGCCGCGTGAGCGCGTTGGTCAGCGCGTCGATCGTCGGCCCGTCGACGAGGCCGCCGTTGATGTTGACGACGACGGTCGGCGCGCCCGGCGCGCCGCGCGGCAGGACGCGCTCGCCGGCCTGGAGGACCGCGAGGACGTCGGAGCCCGGCGTGCCGGGGACGACGCCGCCCGCGTGGAGGTACGGCAGCTGGCGGATCCCGACGCCGTTCCAGTCGAAGTCGATCGAGGGCAGCGGGTCGGGCGGGTGGAGGTGGACGTGGACCTGCACGGCGTCGATCGCCCGGATCATCCCGTTGACGAGGCCGATCACCGTGTTGATCGCGCTCCTGACGGTGCCGGTCACGCCGCCGAACACGGAGATCACGACCCGGCCCACGCCCTGCAGGGCGTTCGACACCGCCGGCAGCACCCTGTCGGTGAAGAACGCGAATGCCTGGCCGAGCGCCGGCAGGACGTTCTTGGCGACCCAGCCGAGCGCCGCGCCGAGCGGCGGCAGGACGTTCGTGACGATCCAGCCGAGCGCCGCGCCGAGCGGCGGCAGGACGTTGCGCGTCACCCACTCGAGCGCCGAGCGCAGCGGCGGGATCGCGTGCGCGGAGACGAACGCGACGGCCTGCGCGACGGACGGGAACACGTCGTACGCGAGCCACTCGAGCCCGACCCGCAGGGGCGGGACGACGGCCTTCGTCACCTCGACGAATGCCGGGACCAAGGAGTCGATCACCCAGCGGGCGACCGTCTGGGTGACGGCCGCGAGGGCGTCGAGGTCCTCGTGGACGAGCTGCGCGATGACCGGGATGAGGGGCGCGACCGCGATGCCGATCTGGGTCAGGGCGTCGGACAGGGCCGCCATCCACCCGCCCGCGAGGTCGACGACCTGCGCGACGAACGGTGCGGCCGCCGCCGCGGCCTGGCCGAACCAGTCCGCGACCGCCCCGAGGCCCTCGACAAGCGGCGGCAGGACGGCGGCGACCATCTGGTTGAGGGTCGTGCCGAGCTTCTCCTCGATGTCGCGGACGGTGGCCGTCGCGACCGCCACCGACCCCTCCATGGTGCCCGCGTACGCTTCCGCCTGGCCCGCCGCGGACGCGTGGACGGCGGCGAGGGCGGCGGTCGCGGTGGCCGCCTTGTCGGCCGCCTGGGCGGCCTTGAGCTGCGCCGGCGTGACCTTCTCGTGGGACGCCCGCAGGGCGTCCACGTGCGACGTCACGGTCGGCACGATGATCCCGAGCCTGCGCAGGGCGCCGACGTTGCCCTCCTGGGCCTTGATGACGATGTTCGTGGCCGAGGCGAGGTCGAGGCCGCGGGCGCGCGCGAGGTCCTCGGCGATCGCGGCGTCGGCCTGCGCCCGCTGCTGGTCCTTGGTAACGGTGACGAGGGACGCGAGGGAGGCGGTCACCTCGTCGTCGACGAAGCCGAGCCGGCGGCCGGCGCCGATCGCGCCCTCCATCGCCTCGGCCGTGCCCGTGAACCCCTTGACGTTGTCGCGCAGCGCGGTCGTGAGGCGGGTGTTGACGACCTCCGCCTCCCGCGCCTCGCGGCTGCTGTCGCCGAGGAAGTCGATGACCTTGCCGACGCCCTCGACGGCGAGGTTGGTGGCGGCCAGGCCGACGCCGGCGAACACGCCCCCGATGATCGAGCCCGACTTGCCCGACGCCTGCTCGGACTCGGCGAGCGCCTTCTTGTAGCCGGTGGCGTCGCCGACGATCCTGACCTCGACCGTGCGCTTGTCGGCCATCGCTCAGCCCGCCTCGAAGCCCGCGTCCGCGAGCGCCTCGTGGACGGCCTCGCCGGCCTCGCGGGCGATCACGTCGCCCATCTCGCGGATCGCCGGGTACAAGTAGCGCCCCTCGCCGGCGCCGGCGCCGCCGCGCCCGTACCACTCGCGCTTCACCGAGCCCGAGTCGGGGACGCCCGCGACGTGCCCCCGCCCCGTGCTCCCGCCGAAGTCGAGGAAGGCGTAGTAGGGGGCCCTCGCGCCGCCCGCCGCCACCGATGCGCTCTCCTGGGTGGCGAGCGCGCGGACGCTCGACGCGGCCCGCCCGGACCGGGCGGGCACGCGGCCCGCGACCTCGGAGGCGACGAGCGTCGCGACGTCCTTGAGCCGGCGCCCGATCGCGCGCTGGGTCCCGTCGTGGGCCAGGCGGAAGGCCCGCTTCATCGCGATCAGGCCCTCGACGTCGACCCCGACCGCCCGGTCAGCCATGCGGCTCGACCTCGGCGAGGGCGCGGCGGTAGGCGAGGAACGCCAGCCACTCGACGACCTCGGCGTTGGGGAGCGCGCGGACCTCGCCGAGGGAGCGCCCGAGCAGCTCGCCGAGGACGAAGTCGGTCACGTCGAGCTCGCCCTCGACGAACGCGCGCTCGCAGGCGCGTTTGGGTCCCTGCCGTCCTTGCCCTGGAGCCGGGACACGACCGCGATGTCCTCGACGAGCTTCCCGACGGCGATCGGGTCGGACGACTCCCACCACGCCTCGGCCTCGGCCTCATCGGCGCCGGTGCCCCGCGCGATGAGGAAGATCTCGCCGCGGCGGTCGGCGTCGGGCCGCCCGGCCAGCGCGCGGAGCTCGAGCGCCTCGGCCCGCGTGAGCGAGCGGATGGGGACCTCCGTGCCGCCGACGAGCGTCGTGCCCACGGCCAGGGGGACGGGCGGCAGCGCGCCCATCAGTTGGACCCGAAGGTGACGGCGCCCGTGCCCTGGAAGGTCGCGGTGAAGGTGACCTTGCCGCCGACCGGCGAGGACTCGCCGTAGCCGGTGAGGATCGCCGAGACCGTCCGCTTGAGCTCGCCCGCCGCCGTCCCGGCCGGGTTGAACACGACGGTCTTCGCGCCGCCGCCGATGAGCCCCGTCAGCACCGCCGCCGGGCCCGTCGAGACGGTCG
Source organism: Chloroflexota bacterium (assembly GCA_021785115.1). Next base: position 18,993 of record JAJYGO010000268.1, read on the forward strand.
GGTCGAAGTTGCCCTTGAGGCTGAACTTCGCTGACGCGAGGCCCTCGATGAAGGTCTTCCACGACGAGGAGAAGGTGGTCGTCTCGGCCGTCTCCACGCCGACGTCGATGCCCGCGTCGTCGCAGTACGTCGAGATGTCCACCGCGTTGACGGTGACGAGCGCCTTGGCGCCGTACCGGAAGCCTGTTGCCATGCCTGCCTCCTTAGCGGTTGCGGGCGTACGCCAGCCCGAAGGTGATCGTCGGCGCGGTCCCCCCGACGGCGGTCGCCACGTAGCGGACGTACTGGCGCAGTGCCGCTCCGGGCGCGGAGACCAGGCGCTGCGCGGCCGGGGTGTTCGTCGCGGCGAAGGCGCCGCCCGCGACGTCGGCCCAGGTCGTCCCGTCGGCCGAGTCCTGGAGCTTCACGGTCCACGACGTCGGCGCGCCCGCGACCGCCGTCACGTGGAGGTGCGCCTGCCAGCCGCTCGCGCTGGCCGCCGCGTCGGTGCGGGTCGCGCCGGTCGTCGTCCCGCTGTCGGTGCCCATCGGGTGGAGGCACCAGCCGAAGCCGACCGCGCCCTCGCCCCCGAAGGCGGCCGAGACGACGACCGCGCCCCCGACGGGCGAGCTCTCGGCGACGTCGGTCGCGTGCACCGAGACGAGGCGCGCGACGTCGCCGACGGCGTTCAGCCCGGACGGCCCGTACGTCAGAACCGAGCCGCCGTCGCGGAGGGTGGCCATCAGCGCCGCGTCGTTCACCTGGTCGTAGAAGCCCTTGAGCGTCGCCTTCGCGGACGCGGGGCCCTCGATGAAGGCCTTCCACGCCGGGCTCGCGCCGGGCTGGAACGTCGTCGTCTCGGCGGTGTCCACCGCGATCTCGAGCCCCGCGTCGCTGAAGAATGGGGAGACGTCGGCGAGGTCGAGCCACACGCTCGTGCCGGACCCGTACTTGGCCATCAGGTGGCGACCTCCACGTCGAGCTTCAGGGCGAGATACGTGATCGGCGTCGTGCCGGCGATGCCGTTGCCGAGCACGACCGTCGTCACCGAAGCCCCGAGCACGTGCGCCGTCCCCCAGGGGTGCGGCCCCTCGATGGCGGCGTACACGTCGGGGCCCCCGTCGACGAGCGCCGAGATCGCGTCGCGGCCGGCCTCGGACAGGGTCTGCGCCGCGAGCAGCAGGACGGGCAGCTCGAGGGTGTCGGAGCCGCGGCCGAACGTGCTGGCGAGCTCGATCCGGGTCGGGAAGTCGACGAGGCAGGCGGGCAGCGCCACGGCGCCGGGCGGCCAGGCGTGGGCCTCCCGGACGAGGCCCGTCGAGAGCACGGCGGCCGCCAGGCCGTCCATGATCTGGGCGAGGTTGAGCGCGCCCATCAGCCGGCCGCCACGGACGCGAGCGCGGGGCGCGTGTCGGGGGCGAAGTCGCGCACGAGCTCGGCGAGCTCGGCGGGGGCGATCCGGCGCAGGACCGCGACCCGCCCGTCCGCGCCCGCGACGACGATGTCGGGCGCGCCGTCGCCGCCCGCCCGGGCGCGCCAGCCGCGGACGACCGCGGTTGCCGCGAGCTCCCGGACGCGGGGGTGGACCGCGGCCGGCCCCCACGCCGGCGCGGTCACCTTGACGACGTTGTAGCCCGCGGTCGGCAGGAGGCGCGGCGCGGTCGAGTCGAGCTCGATGCGCGTCGCCGGCCAGCCGTCGCGGTACGCGCCCCGCAGGTGGATCCCGCGCGTGATCTGCGTGTAGACGCCCGACCCGTCGTCGGGCTGGTCGGCGTCCGCCACGCCGAGGTACGTGACGGCGCTGACGCCGTCGTACACGGGGAGGACGCGGCCCCACTGCGGCATCCAGGCGGGCCCGAAGTAGCGCGGCGTGGAGCCCGCCATGTCGCCCTGCGAGCGCACGAGCGCGCCGTCGAACAGGCGCGTCATCGCGCCGCGCGGGGCGAGCCAGCGGCGCGCCTCGGCCTCGAACACCGAGCTGACCGAGGTGATGGCGGCGCTGAGCCAGGGGTCGTCCCGGGCGTCCGGGATCGACCCCTGGAGCCTGACGTCGTCGAGCGTGCAGAGGTCCACGCCGGGCCGCTAGGAGAGGACCACCGAGCCGAGCGTCGGCCGGAGCGCGCTGATCCCGTAGAGGATGTCGACGCCGTACCGGATCGCCCGGTAGTTGATGTCGTAGACGCGCTGGACGCGGACCGCGAGGCCGTTGTCCGGGTCGGTGGCGGTGAACGAGTCGACGCCCGCGTTGGCCGGGACCGGCTCGAACGGGCGGACGGCCAGGATCATCGCGTCGCGGTGGAGCGCGAGGTTCTTGTAGCCGTTGGCGAGCGAGGCGTTCGCCGGCGTGGTGAGCGCGCTGAAGTCGGCGGTGAGGGGCTGGATGTTCGCGGCCAGGGCGCCCGCGAAGGTCACGGTGTACGGGCCGCCGGCGGAGCCCGCGACCGTGGCGTTGCCGGCGCCGACCGTGGACAGGCCCTGGAGGGCGGTCTGGACCGCGGACGCGGCCGCGTTGTACGCGATGCCCGAGGCGGTCTGGCCGAGGTACGACAGGCTGAAGGTGCCGGAGGTCTGGGTGCCGAGGGTCACGAGGGCCGTCGGGACGGGGACGCGCTGGCTCATCCAGGTGTCGAAGCCGTACAGGCGGCCGATCTGGCCCTCGGGGATGGCCTGCTGCCCGGCCCGGAAGGCGAAGAAGTTCTGGAGGTTGGTCGCGCCGAGGATGCTCACCTCGTCGCGGGCCGACACGACGAGCGCGCGGCTGCTCATCGGGGCCAGGGCGCCGTTGAGCGCCTGGCGCGCGGAGCGGATCGTGGCGTCGGTGATCGCCGTGCCGAGCGCCCCCACAGACGTGCCGGTGAGGCTCGCGTACAGCGCGAACAGGTCGTCCTCGACCTGGTTGCCCAGGGCGATCACGGCGGGCGCGAGGTACTGGTCCATCAGCTCGACCGAGCTCTGGGCGCGCGCCACGTCCTCGATGTTGAAGTCGACGGCCTTGTGCTTGGAGAGGGTGACCGACGCGGTCGCGCCGCCCGCGGGCGTCTGCACGCTGATCTGCGTGTCGGCGGCCTTGTCCTGCGCGGTGAAGGTGCCCGGGTAGGGGATGTTGAGCGTCTTGCCCACCCAGCCGGGCTCGAAGTCGAAGTCCCGGCGCACGAACTGCGCGAGGACCATGTTGCTGCGGAGGATGGTCAGCGCCCGGCGCGCCCACGCCTGCGGGATGAAGCCCGCGGTGTCGGCCATCGTGCGCGTGATGTTCGCCACGTTCTGGTCTCCTCCCGGTGGGGAGATCCGCCGTCCCGACCCTCACCGGGGTCTCAGGTCGGTGGCGGCGCCGGCTCCGTGCCGGCTGGTCGTTGTCAGTCTCGGATCCGGCCCTCGCGCATCGCGCGCATGATCTCGGCCTCGTGCCTCTCGAAGTCCGCCTGGCTCATCGCGCCGATCTGGTCGCGCGTCCAGGACGGTGCCGTCGGCGACCCGCCCGAGCCGCCGTCGAAGTCGCCGGCCGCCGGGCGCGCCGCCGCGAAGAGCGACGGGTGCGCCTTGCGGAAGGCCTCCGTGGTCTTCTCGAGGTCCGCCACGCGCCCCTCCTCGTCCACCTCGAGCCCGCCGAACTCGGCCGCCGACGCGGCGAGGTCGAGCGCGTCGGGCGTGACGCCCGCGCCCTGGAGGGCTCGGCGGACCTCGGCCCGGCGCACCATCGCGGCGGCGCGGGCGTTGGCCTCGTCGGTGGCGTCCTTGCGGGCCTTGGCGATCGCCTTCTCGTGGTCGGACAGCTGCGACGTGCGCAGCGCCTCGAGCTCGTCGCGGGCCGCCTTGAGCTGCCGCTCGGCGTCGCGGCGCTGCGCCCGCTCGGCCTCGAGCGCGCGCTTGCCCGCGCCCCCGAGCCCCTCGTCGCCCGTCGCGGGCTCGGCGGCGGGCTGGTCTGCCGGCGTGCTCTGGGGCGGCGTCGCGCCGTCCTCGACGGGCGTCGCGCCCGCGGACTGCTGGTCGGTCATGGTGTCGGGGTCCTCCTGGGGGCGGATGGCATGGGCGCCGGCGCGGCCGGCATCGGCATCGCCGAGGCCGGCGCGGGCTGGCTGTCGACTGCGACGGGCGCCGTCGTCGCGCGCATCTGGGCCATCGCCTCGGGGTCGCCGGGCATCGACGGATCGACGGGCGTCCCCCCTGCGGCCTTGTCGGCCGCCGCGGCGTCCTTCCAGGCGGCGATGAGTTGCGGGCTGACCCCGTACTGCTCCCACAGGTACTCGAGCGGCATGCCGAGCGCCTTGAGCTTGAGCAGCGCGTCGACGTGCTCGGCCTCCGAGCGCACCTCGGGGTCCGCCCACTTCGCCTCCGTGTCCTCGATGTCCGCGCGCCTGGCGTCCCCCGCGGCACGGAAGGCGATCGAGACGACCTCCTCC
>JAJYGO010000194.1 GCA_021785115.1 Chloroflexota bacterium
CCGCGAGCCGCTCGGCCATCGCCCTCGATGGTCGACGCTCCCCCGTCTCGATCTTGCGGACGGTGATCGTCGCGCAGCCAACCAGCTGGCCCAGCTGCTGCTGGGTGAGATCGAGCCCCCCGCGCCGTCGGCGCACCCACACGCCGAAGGGAACCGCGGCCGTCATCGGGACGGACGACCTTCGCAGACGGCCCTCGCAGAAGGGGCCACCCGATCCTCCGACGGGGAGCGGTCGGGTCCCATCTCCGCGAAATGGCCGGCAGGCATGCTCACCCTGACGATCCTACAACCCCGGGGTACCGGGATGCCGGCGAGTTCTCCCCGGGCTGGAGCGCCGCCGACCGCCTCCGCGCCTGGGCGCTGCTCGGCGGCGTCCCCTACTACCTCGAGCAGACCGGGGCCCCAGCGGGCGGTTCAGCATGATGGTCGGGAGGCTGGGCCACGGCGGCGCTGATCGGCCTGGAGGCTCTGGCGCCGCTGCGCGGCTCCCCCGGTCCGCCGCCAGAATCCTCGCGGGTCCTTCGGAGAAGTCCGGACGGCCTCGATGAAGCCCCCTCCTCGGGCCGGCGCAGGTACCCGATGGCCGTCGGGCGCGACACGCCGAGCAGCTCGATCGCGTCGCTCGTGGTCACCCGCCCCGTCCGCAGGAGGTGCTCCACGAACCGCTCGGAGCCCGGCGGCAGCCCGGCGCGCATCCGGGCCGCGATCGGGTCGTCGAGGAACGTGACCCGGACGGAGGCGCCGGTCTGCACGAAGACCGGATCCGGGAGCCCTGCGGCTCCGTCTCCTGGCACATCCGGGAGACGCCTCGCCGAGCTCTTGCCCGAAGCCCAGGTCGGCCATGGCGCGCGCGAGACGACCACAGGCTTCCACGCCTGCGCCTTCCGCGAGGTAAACGGCTCGCGGTGACACCTGCGGCGGCGAAGTCGGGATTCTCCTCGCGGACAAGGACCTGGAGGTCGACGAGGTCGTGGGCGCGCTCGTTGCCGGTCCCGTCTCCGACCCAGGTGCAGGCGTGGAGCTTCTGCGCGATCTGATGGTCGATCGGCAGGAGCGGGATCGGGGCGGGTTGCGGGAGGCCGACGGCTTCGAAGCGATGGAGAATGTCGTCGGCGATCCGGAGCTCAGGAGCGGTGGTACTGCCGACCTCGTCGTGCCCGAGCTCGAGGTCGATCGTGACCCAGGAACTGCCCTTGTACGAGAGGGCGACCTTGAACGGGCGCATCACGTACTCGGGCGGGACGTCTGGTGGCGGGGCCGCCGACGCCTCGGATCGGATCACACCGGAGAACTCGGACCACCCAGCGCGGAGGTTTCTGTCCAACTCGTCGAGGCAGTCGTCAAGCGTCGCGTCCGGTCGCCGGGCGGCGTCGAGGTCCCGGCTGAACCGAGTCTGCGCGTCGCCCATGCGAACCTTGAGAGCGGTCCCGCCCTTGACGACCCGAGCGGAAGCAGCTGGCCGACGACGACGTTGGCGACGAGCCGCTCGAGGGTGTTGTCGCGGCGATCCCACTTCCGCGCCTCGTTGCGGATCCGCGCCTGAAGAGCGGCGAGAGTGCGCGGCTCGTCCGTCATACGGGCTCTCCTAACGTCGCAAGGAGGCGAGGGGTCTCATCGCGCCGGAGCAGACCACGCTCGGCGGCCTCGTGGGCGGCGGCGCGCAGTCGATCCGTCATGACGATCCCGACGCAATCCGCCAGCGCACGGGCGACGGTGGTGCACGGGATCGCCTCGTAGACGGTCAGGTCCTCGTCGCCGATCTCGGTGACGACCATCTCGATCGTCGGGGGAAGGGTCTTGTAGCGCCGGCGGCGCGTGCCGACCCGGATACGCGTCGGATTCACGAGCGCGAGGTCGTGGAGGGCGAGGACGGCGTCCGCCAACAGGAACGCGTCCTCGCCGACCGCGAGCACGGCCTCCATGTAGGGATCGCGCCCGGTGGCCGGGACGTCGTCGAAGCGATAGACGCCGTGGCCGACACGCGTGAGCCCGCCGCGGTTCACGATGGCGTGGAGCGCGTTGAGGTTGATGCCGAGCTCGGCGGCGTCGTGTGTCGTGATGTAGCCGTACCGTTCGAGCGCCCGCTCGTGCAGCGTGCGACGACCGGTCGTGGCCAGTTCTGTCATCGATGGAGACCCTGGTGCTGAGAACCCTTACGAAAGCGTAAGTATGTTCGCACAGTCTGGCAACAGATCAGACATCGGCGAAGGAAGCTAGGTGCGGCGCCTCACGTCGCGGGCACGTAGCCCGGAGCCCTGCCGTGCGCTCCCTCACACAGTCCGATGATGATCATCGGCCGAGATGAGAACCCGCCTAACAGGGCGTCCATGCACGAGACGCGTCCACGATCGCCTTCCTGACTTCGTCGAAGGAGGGCGCGTCGCTCGGAAGAACGTCGCCGACTGCTCCGGGCCACACCGGCTTGTACTGGTCGACGGCAGTCTGAAGGACGTCCCTGGGATTGTGGAGCGTGACCTTCTGCGGGACCAGCCGCTTGACGGCATCGCCATCGATGATGTCATCCGCGCCGCGCGGCTCACGCTTGGAGGAGTCGGTCCAGAGGTACCAGAGGTCGTAGGGATCGCCCGGCCGACGAGGACTGCGCTGAACAAGGCAGCGCCACTTCTCCGCGATCATCTCGTCGATCGCCAACGCGCGAATCGCGAACTTCGGGACGCCAAAAGCCTCGATGTCGAGACTGCGGGCCGGCAGGATCAAGTCTTCCCGGTAGCTCATCTCGAGCGTCAGGACCCCCGGCCCGACGGGCCCGACGTACTCGACGTTCCCGAAGTCGAGGGTGTCCACGCCAAATCTCCGGGTTCTTCGGGTCGAATGTGATCTGGAGATCCGCGCACTGATTCCGCACGACCCGCTGGAGCCGCTTCGGATCCAGGGCCGAGTGCCTGGTGCCGATCGTGCCGTCGATGTCCTTTGATGTCCGACGACTGCCATAGCCATATCGAAGGCCGAACCCGCCCTTGACCGCAAGCACTCCGCCGACCCCGGCGTCACTCGCGATGGCGTGGGCGACTCGGATCGCCACGTAGTCGCGTTGGGCGACCGCATCCGAGAGCCCGTATTCCGTGGCGTAGTCGGAGAGCTCCTCGGGCAACAGGCCCTGCATCTACAACCTCGTTCCTTCGAGCGCGGGGTCATTCAAGACCAGCCGCCACCGTGTGTCGACCGGTCCCTCAGCGGGATAGAGCGGCGAGAACGGCTTGTTGCCGCTGCGGCCGCGAAGCGGAGCAAGATCCTCTGCGCCGGGCAGATGGAGCATGTCGAGCAGGAAGCCGAGTCGCCGGGCCGTCTGCGCGTTGCCATGGCGCTGGACGAACCCGGCCCAGTCGGTGTGACTCCACATGCCGCGCCGCCGACCGCTCTCAAGCATCTCGAGGACCAGGGCGGTGTCCCGCTGAGGCCGAGCACCTCGTCGTGCCGATTCCTGGGTCAGCAGGAGCGCGATGACCTTCGCGGGTGACGCCACGACGGCTCTGGTCGGCGTCTCGATGTTGTCGGCCGCGACCGATTGGCGCGACCCCTGGGTAAAGGCGAAGTGCACCCCGCGAAAATCAACCGGCCGCTTGGGGCGTGGAATCTGGATCTCCACGGTGCTGGGCGTGTCGAGGGTGAGGCGGTGATGCTCAGCGGCAGCTCGGCCGACGATGGCGTACGACTCGTTCGCCAGCCACGCCGCGACGAGGTCGATCGGGAGCACTGGCACGCGTCCCGAGCGAGGATGAACGACGTAGGAGCCGCGTTCGAGGCGGTCGACCAGCCCGGCGTCCACGAGACGGCTCACGGCGTGTCGTGCCTGGTCCGCGGTCATACTGGCGGGAACGGACAGGTTGTTCAGGGTCCAGACCCGGCCTCTGGCGCGGTCCATCGCTCGAAGGATCTCGTGCTCGAGCGGGCCGATCCTGACCTCTGCCTTAGAAGTGATCATAATGCTGTCCAACGACATTGTCTCGTGATTTAGGGCACGCCTATCATGCCCCTTCTGAGGGGCATGTCAACTTCGCGCCACGAGACCGTCTTCGCCGTGACATCGAAGGTGTCGGGCAATAGCGCAACGGGACTGTCTGGCAGCCGACGATCCCGTCGCATGGACCTCCCCGCGCCGCGCCCGACATCCGCCCGCGATGACGCCGTCCCCCTCGCTCGCCGCCTCGACTGCCACTCCCCTCGCGGGGCCGCACCCCCGCGTCCGCGACGACCTTGACGGATCGCCCTGGAAGCTCTTCACTGGGCCCACGGACCTCAGCTGTTTCGGCTGTGAAGCCCGCCAACAACTTCACGGGGAGACGCTCGACCGGGTGGTCGCCGTGCACGAACCGGGCTGATAGACTGCTCTCCGCGCCGACATAGCTCAGCGGTAGAGCAGCTGTTTCGTAAGCCTCCCGCGGCGAGCGCTGTGCGCCGAGCGCGGCGCCCCGAGCGAAACGGCCCAAGTTATCTGCTGTAATGGCGAATGCCCTGACCGCCTCAGACGGTCGCTGCGCCCCGTTCCTGGCTCGAGCTCACTCCAGACACCCCGATCGAGTCTAGAGATCGGGCCGAACCTGGGCTCGGTCGGCGTCGGGAAGCGTCCACGAAAAAGCAGCACACATCGGGGGCCGGTCGGACCTACCTCACGGAAGAGTGGACGCGGAGCTCGGCGATGCTCGGTGACGGCGATGGCGCCCCGGGCGGTCGGCGCCGACAGGACCGGGAGCGCGGGCAGGAGGGCGATGAGCCGGCCGCATCGGAGTCGGATTTCGGGCGCCCGGCGCGCTCGCGCCACGCCGCCTGCAGCTCGGCCACCTGGCCGGCGAGCTCGATCGACACGGTCGCCGCCCGTGCCGCAGCCTCGGAGAAGGAGGCAATCCAGTCCGCGACGCGGCCGTCCCGGAAGGCGGTCAGGCCATCGACACATGCGCAGGGACGCGGCGCCAAGACGATGGCGACGGGCGGAACGAACCTGCTGGCGGCGTACCTCCTCCGAAGGATGACGTGGAACAGCGCACGTCCGACGCGCCGGTTGCCGTCGATGAACGGATGGATGGTCTCGAACTGCGCGTGCGCGATCGCCGCCTGGGCGACCGCCGGGAGGTCGTCGCGCGCGGCGAACGCGACGAGATCGTCGAGGAGCGTGCCGACCGGGTCCTCGGGTGGCGGCACGAGGGCGGCG
>JAJYGO010000098.1 GCA_021785115.1 Chloroflexota bacterium
TACAGACGGCGCGGGTTCACTTGCATCCTCCTTGGGGATTGAACGTGATGCTGCCGACGCTCGCGTTGACCGTGAGATCGGCGATGTTGGGCGGCAGGGAGGTGGACTGCTGCGCGGTCCACGTGTCGCCATCGCGGACGAGGCCGTTGAACCGGACGCTGCCGAGCGACTCCTCCGCGTTGACCTTGATGCCGAGGCCGGCCGGGACGCACACGCGGACGGATCCCGCGTTGGCCGTGATGTCGCCGGTGAACGCGTCAGCCGGCAGCGCGAGGGTGGACGAGCCCGCGTTCACCTCGAGCGACAGGCGGTCGAGCGTGGCCCCCGTCAGGTCAGTTCGAAGGTCGCCGGCGTCCACGCCGAGGTCGACGGTCCGCAGCGTGGCGCCACTCAGGTCGAGCCTGCCCCGACCGGCGTCGATCCGGGTGACGAGGTCGAGGGTGGGTGCCGTGGGCAGGGTCGCGACCCAGGTCACGGGTCCTCGCCCCGGCCATCGGTTCGCCTGGCCGTCCGAGCTGGCAGTGAAGCCGCCGGGCGTCGCGCTCACCTGGGTCTGTCTGCCCGTGCCATCGGTGCTGTCGAGCCGCCACCCGCCGCCCGGCTGCGTGCCGACCCGGAGCTCGCCGCAGGCGAGGTGGAGGCCGATGGCGCCTGTGCCGTCGATGCTCCCCTGCTGCGTGTGCGTCGTGGTGGTCGGCGTCCCGCCCGTGCAGGGCATCGCGAACGTGGGTGCCGCGACGAGTGCCCCACCGAGCAGGAGGCCCGGCGCGGCTGCAGCGATGAACCCGGCCGGCAGCGAGGCCGGCGTCCGGCGCAGGAGCATCGCCAGGCCGATGGCGATCACGACGAGCGGCCCGAGGACGCCCACCGCGTCGGCAGCCAGGGATCGGTCCAGGGCTCCCGTCGTGCTCGCGAGCGCCACGGCGCCCACGGCGAGCACGAAGGCGCCCGCATAGAGGCTTCCGCGCCTGATGGTCATGGTTCCAGCCCTCCCGGTCGGTCACTGCGCGACGTCCCCTCAGGGGCTCGCGGGGCATCTGCTTGATGCCCTGACTGTGCCTTCCGCGCCCCTCCGCTCCCAGCCGGGCAGCGGGCGTCTTGGGGGTGGGGCTACCCCGACCTCCGACGGGATGCCAGCGGGGGTTCGGCCGGCGCCGGCCCAGGCGGCCCGGGCGGTGATCACCTGGGACGAGGGCTCGACCAACCTCGGCGGGGGCGCGACCGTGATCTCGCCGCACGTCCGAGCCGGCTTCCGCTCGGCGACCAGCCCCACGCCCTACTCGACCCTGCGCACGATCGAGGATGCGTGGGGGCTCGGCTGCCTCTACCGGACCTGCGTCGCGAACGACATGCGCGAGTTCTTCACCCGGTAGGCGGCCGCGGGCAGCCAGTTACTCGGTCACGAGGCTCGCGGTCGGGACGCGCCGCTCCGCCGTCCGCCACGTCCAGGACCACCAAGCGATTGCCACGCAGCCCAGGGTCTCGAGGGCCGCGATGAACACATAGTGGGGCGTGGTCGAGCCCATGCCCAGCACGTAGGCGACCGTCACGGCGGCGGCGGCGATATTCGCCCACCGCGCGGGCCGCTGCGGCAGCAGCACCGCGAACAGGATCATCGCGATCGGCACCTCCGCGACGACCGCCGCGAGGAGCAGGAAGGCGGGCGTGATCTGGATGCCATCGGCAGTTCCCGCGAGGACCTGCCCGAGCACGCCCGGACTCATGAAAGAGAGGATGTCGGCGAAGACCATGTTGACCATGACGAACGCCCAGGCCGCGGACAGGCGTGCCCTGGTACCGACGACTTCCGTGTGCACGATGGCTCCTCCGGCCGGGTCGGGGTGGCCGACACGGCGGCTGTCGATCTCCAGATACTAACGGCGTTAGTATCGGTCGCGGCGATCATGGACTAACGGTGTTAGTATGTCAAGCGGGTGGTTCTGCCCGACCCGAGCGACACGGATGGAGGCGCCATGCCACGGAGGACGCGCGACGGTCAGCCGCGCGAGACCCTGAGCCGTGAGCGCGTGCTTCGGGCTGCGATGGCGCTGGCGGACGAGCGCGGGATCGGCGTGCTCACGATGCGCGAGCTCGCCGGCCGGCTCGGGATCGAGGCGGCGTCGCTCTACAACCACGTGTCCGGGAAGGACGACCTCCTGACAGGGATGGCGGACCTCGTGATCGCGGAGATCGACCTGCCGTCCGGCGACACCGGCTGGCGGGAGGTGATGCGCCGGCGGGCGATGTCCGCACGCGGGCTGTTCGAGCGGCACCCGTGGGCGGCCGCCCTCATCGACACGCGGATGCAGGCCGAGCCGAGCGGCCTCGCGTATGCGGACCGGGTCCTGGGCACGCTCCTCCGGGCGGGTCTCTCCCCGGCGGTCGCGGGCAACGCGTACCTCGTCCTCGACAGCTACATCTACGGTTACGAGCGCCAGCGGACGATCCTGGCGAGGGACGACGGCGGCGACTCCACGGACACGGCCCAGGAGGTTGGCGACGCGATCACGCCCGGCGCCTTCCCGGCGCTCGCAGCGGTGGCGGCAGCTTACGCGGAGCAGCCGTTCGACGAAGACGCGGGGTTCGCGTTCGGCCTTGACATGCTGCTCGACGGGATCGAGCGACTGCTGCCGAGCGGCTGATATAGCTCGACCGCAGCCGCGAAGGCGCCCGTGGGTGGTTCGCGATGCGGTGACCCTGACACCGTGGTGGCGCGGCCGCGGGGTCTGCGCGACACGCCCAGGCTCATCCGGCGGACCCACGACCGCAACACGCGATGGATGGGGGATCGCGCCAGCCCCAGCAACGGGGACCGCGGATCGGCCGCCTGCCCCTCGGCAAGCGTTGGCGCGCCCGGCGGGACTCGAACCCACGGCCTTCAGGTCCGCAACCTGACGCTCTATCCACTGAGCTACGGGCGCACGTTGTCGACTGGCGGAGAGGGAGGGATTCGAACCCTCGGAGCAGGTTACCCCACTCGGCGGTTTAGCAAACCGCTGCACTAGGCCACTATGCGACCTCTCCGCAGCGCGGGCGATCATAGCATCCGGCAGCCGGCCGGCTGCGGGGCGGCGGGTCTCGAACCCCGGGCTCAGTCCGGCCTGGTCGGCGGGCGCATGGGGCGGCCCTGACGGCGCCCCGACCGCCTGCCGGTCCGCGGCTCTTGCGCGGCGTGTGTCGCCTCGGTCCGGGCACCGCCATGCCCGACTCGGGCGAGCCCGCGGGCCGACTAGGACTGGGCCATCCGGTCCGAGGCCATCCGGTCCACCGCGCGGCGCACCACGGCCTCCGGCGCATCGCCGGCCCTGGGGCTGGCCCAGCCGAACACGAAGCGCACCAGGTCCGCAGTCCGCGGCAGCGAGGCCGGGCGGGACGCGCGGATGCGCTCGACGAAGTTGATCGCGGCGATCTCGTCGGTCTCGGTGAGCAGGATCCCGAACCGTGCGGGCCCGATCCGGGTCAGGTGGTCGGTGGTGCGGGCCATCCGGCGCAGGCACTGGGCCGTCTCGTGCAGCGTGTGGTGGGCGACCTCCCGGCCCCACGCCTGTGGGATCTCGGCCATCCCGTCAAGGTCCAGGATCACCACCGTCATCGGCCGCTTGTAGCGGGTGGCGCGCGCCACCTCGGTGATGACGAGCTTGCGCCAGAACTCGGGGCCCTCGAGACCGGTCAGCGGGTCAGTCCAGCCGGCAGGTTCAGGGAGTCCCGCCGTGTCAATGGTCACTGGCTCGGCCATGGTCATCGCGTCGTCTCTCCCTCGAATCGACAGTGGTCGGTTGTCCCCCGACGACGTGCCCGCATCGTCGCGGGCAGGGCGCCTGCGCACCACAGGACTTTCGTACGGGGTGGGCCATTCGAGGGTGGCCAAGTGGACGCGCGGGCCATCGGCAGGCGCGACGCAGCGCGCGGCTCGATCGGCCCTTCGGGTGTCGATCGGCCCTTCGGGTTGACGCGCAGGCATGCCTCCGATACCGTCCCAAGCACCGATGCACACCATCTATCTCTTTATCTGCCCGGCATGACCGTTCCCGGAGCCTAGGCCCGGGTCCGCGGGTCGTGCCGGGTGCAGCAGAGGTCGCAGACCTCTGCTTTTTCTTTTCCGCGAGCGCACTCCCAACCCAGCAAGGAACCAACCGATGTTCGTGGTGATGCGGACCGGAGCCGCCGAGGCCGAGGTCAACGGCGTCAAGGGCCTGATCCTGGCCGAGGGCCTGACACCGTTCGAGAACCCCGGCGCGGACCGGACCGTGATCGCGGTGGTGGGCGAGATCGGCAAGCGCCGCGAGCAGCTGCGCGGGCGCCTCGAGACCCTGCCGGGCGTGGCGCAGGTCCAGACGATCACGAAGCCGTACAAGCTGGTCAGCCGCGAGTTCCATCCCGAGAACACCGTGATCCGCGTGCTGGACACGGCGGTCGGCGATGGCGGCCTGACGGTGATGGCCGGGCCCTGCTCCGTGGAGAGCCGCGACCAGCTGTTCGAGACGGTCGACCATGTCGCCGCGCACGGCGCCACGATCATCCGCGGCGGCGCCTTCAAGCCGCGCACCAGCCCGTACTCGTTCCAGGGCCTGGGCGTGGAGGGCCTGCGCTACCTGGCCGAGTCGCGGGCGCGGACTGGCCTGCCCGTGATCACCGAGGTCATGGAGCCCAACCAGGTCGACATCGTCGCCGAGTACGCCGACATCCTCCAGATCGGCACGCGCAACATGCAGAACTTCTCGCTCCTGCTCGCGTGCGGGCGCGCCGGGCGGCCCGTGATGCTCAAGCGGGGCTTCGGCGCCACGATCGAGGAGTGGCTGATGGCCGCCGAGTACATCGCGTCGGCCGGCAACAGCCAGATCATCCTGTGCGAGCGCGGCATCCGGACGTTCGAGACGAGCACGCGCAACACGCTCGACCTGACGGCCGTGCCCTTGATCCACCACCTGACCCATCTGCCGGTCGTCGTTGACCCCTCGCACGCGACGGGGAAGCGCTGGCTCGTCAAGCCGCTCGCGATCGGCGCCGCGGCGGCGGGCGCCGACGGGATCATGGTCGAGGTCCACCCGCGACCGGACGAGGCGCTGTCCGACGCGGAGCAGCAGCTTGACTTCGCGGGCTTCGACTCGATGATGGCGGCCATCACCGCGGTCCACGCGCA
>JAJYGO010000443.1 GCA_021785115.1 Chloroflexota bacterium
TCAGTCCCAGCGGCGGAGCCACGAGGCCGCTGCGCCGCCGGCCGCTGTCGCGGAGCCACATCGACCCGCCGAGCAGGACGACCAGGGCCACCAGCGCGATCCAGCTGATCTCGGGCTGGATATACGTGTAGACGATGCCGTAGTAGGCACGCTGGTCGGGCGAGATCGTGCTCGTGACGGTGACTCCCCCGGCGGCCCCGAGGATGATGATCATGACCCCGAAGAAGAACATCTGGCCGGCGAGCGTGACCACGAACGACGGCAGCCGCAGGCGCGTGATGATGAACCCCTGGAGGGCACCGATGGCGGCGCAGACGAGCAGCGCCACGGCCATCGCGCCCCACCAGGGCCAGTTGTGCAGGAGATCAGAGGGGGCCGGCTCGGCCTGCACGAGCTGTGCCGCGACGATCCCCCCGATCGCCGCGATGTAGCCGATGGAGAGATCGATCTCGCCGAGCAGGAGGACGAAGATCTCGGCGATCCCCAGCACGATGAAGACGGCGCTCTGGTCGAACAGGTTGACCAGGTTGACCGCGGTCAGGTAGACGTGGTTGGGCGTCACGATCTGGAAGACGATCGTGACGGCGACCAGCGCCGCCACCACGGGCAGGACGCCGGCATCACCGCTTCGCACCCGGCCGAACCAGGCCCGCAGGTACTGGCCCAGCGACTGGGCCACGATCTCCGGCGGGATCACGTCCACCGCCGCGGCGGTGAGGTCCTGTCCGGCGTCCGGCCCCCCGTTCGGCACCTTGCTGATGTCGCCTCCGACCCCTGACATGCGTCAGTCCCTCCTCGAGTTGGCGTCGGACGCGCCGACTGCGCGGGTCGATTGGCCGGTGGTCATGTAGTCGACCACGCTCTGGCGATCGAAGGATGACGCGACGTCCTGCGCCACCATGCGACCGAGGTGCAGCACGGCGATCCGGTCCGCGACCTCGAAGACGTCGTTGAGGTTGTGGGAGATGATCATCACGGCCAGGCCGTGGTCCTTCAGCCGCTTGACCAGGTCGAGCACCATCCTGGTCTGCGCCACGCCGAGCGCCGCCGTCGGCTCGTCGAGCATCACCAGCTTGGAGTTCCACATGACCGCCTTGGCCACCGCCACCGCCTGCCGCTGCCCGCCGGACAGGGTGGAGACTGGCTGGCGGATGGAGCGGACGGTGGTCACGTGGAGGCTGGCCAGAGTCTCGCTGGCGGCCCGCTCCATGCTGTCCTCGTTGAGGAACAGGCCACGGCTCAGCCGCTCCCGGCCGAGGAACATGTTCTGGACGATGTCGAGGTTGTCCGCGAGTGCGAGGTCCTGGTAGACGGTCTCGATCCCGAGCGATGCGGAGTCCCGCGGGCTGCGGATGTGGACCGGCCGTCCCTCCCAGAAGATCTCGCCGCTGTCCGGCTGATGGATGCCGGCGATCGTCCTGGTGAGCACCGACTTGCCGGCGCCGTTGTCCCCGCACAGCGCCGTGACCTGGCCCTTCGGGAGGTCCAGGTCCACGTCGTAGAGCGCCTGGACGGCGCCGAAGTGTTTGCTGATGCCTCGCAGGCGAAGCAGGGGCTCGGCGGTGGTCGACGCGTCCGTGGGGCTGCGCCCGGCGGCCCCCGGGGCGCCTCGCGCGGACCCGTCTGCGGGGGTGAGCATCTCCATCGTTCCTCCTCCGGGCACTCGGGTGGCTGGAGTGGTTCCGGTCATTCTGCGCCAGGCCCGATCGAGCCATCAGTCCGACGGGCAGCCCGGGCGCCAGGCGCCGGTCGATCGACCCGCCGGCGCTCTGCTGACGCCAACAATGACCATGTCGCACCCGCGAGGCGCGGGTGCGACATGGTGTCCATCGAGAGGCGATCGCAGCGCTGCCGCCGCGATCGGGCCCTCAGGGCTGGATGTTGGCGGCCGAGCAGACGCTCGTGCCGACCGCCGCGCAGAGGTCCTTGGCAGAAACGAAGTTGTCCTTGATGACCGTGGAGGCCATGTTGGAGGCGTTGACCCAGAGCGGGGTCAGGAGGACAGCCGGCTCAGTGACCGAGGCGTTGGTCGGGTCGGTCGTCGT
Source organism: Chloroflexota bacterium (assembly GCA_021785115.1). Next base: position 2,046 of record JAJYGO010000443.1, read on the forward strand.
GCCGTTCACCAGCGCTGCGGGCGGCGTCTGGCCGGCGCGCAGGTAGCTGGCGAGGGCAACGGCTGCCTGGGCCTCGAGGTAGATCGGCTTGTAGACCGATCCGCACTGGTAGCCCTGGAGGATGCTCTCCATGCCCTGGAGGGTGGCGTCCTGTCCCGTGGTCGGGATCTTCTTGGCCGGAACGCCCGCCGCCTTGAGGACGGTGATCACGGAGTTGGCGAGACCGTCGTTGGCCTCGATGGTCGCGTTGATCGACTTGTTGGCCGTGTAGGCCTGCTGGAAGATGGTCTGGCCCTTGGCGTTGTCCCATCCGGGAGCGATCTGCTCGCCCGCCAGCGTGTAGGTCACGCCGTTGTGCGTGGCGGTCGTACCGGGCTTGACCTGCGCCACGCTCTGGCCCCAGACCGCCCCGTTGTAGCCCTTGGCGAAGTCGATCGCGTTCGGGTCGGTGTCCTGGCCACCGTCAAGCGTGAACACCTTGGGAGCCGTGACGCCCCAGTCGCTCACGCACTGCAGGAAGCCCTGGCCGATCAGCTTGCCGACCTGGACGTTGTCGAAGCTGACGTAGTACGTGTTGGTGCCCTGGAAGGTGGCGCGGTCGTAGCTGATGTACGGGATGCCCGCGGCGGCGGCCAGCGACTGGATCTGCTTGCCGGTCGGCCCGTCGAGCGGATCCACGAGCAGCACCTTCGCGCCCGCGGCGATGTCCGCCTGTGCGATCGCGACCTCGGTGTTGGTGGTTCCGACGGCGTTCTGGATCTTGAAGTCGCTGGCGGAGTAACCGGCCGTCTGGAAGGCCTTGGTCAGGTACGGAAGGTCATAGCTGGTGTACCTCGCCGACGTGGTCACGTCGGGGAGGATGACTCCGACCAGCCCGCTGCCCGCCGAAACGACGCTGGTCAGCTGGGACATGGCCGAGAAACTGGCGTCGAACGACGTGACACTCAGCGACGTCGCCGCTGCGCTGGCCGGGGCTGCGCTGGCCGGGGCTGCGCTGGCCGGGGCTGCGCTGGCCGGGGCCGGGGTCGCCGGCGCCGCCGTCGGCGCCGTGGTCGCGGCACTGCTGCACGCACCCGCGACGATCGAGATCGTCGCGACCGCGGCCAGCACCGATGTGCGGATCTTCACTGGTTCCTCCTCGTTGCAGTTACTGGAGCTGTGCGGCGTATGCAACCACGCTGGGGCCCGGCCTCGGGGAGTCCGGGCGGCACCGTGCTCACGCTGTGCGCTGTGCTGCCAGTTCACCTCCTTGACTCTGCTCGACGGCCCGCCCCCCCAGTGCGGCCATGGCGGCGACCGGTCGGGCGCGACGCGCGCCGACACGGCTGACCGTCGCCGGATCCGCGATGGTCGGCGCGAACGCGAGCTCCGCGGCGCCCACCAGCGCCGCATCGGCTCCCAGGCTGACCCGGACGATCGCCACCAGGTCATGCGGCCGGGCGATCGTCCGGTGGGCCACCTCGTCGACGATGATGGCCCGGACGAATGGGAAGAGACGGGCGTACAGACCGCCGAGGGCGATCGTGCCCGGGTTGAAGACGTTGACGAGCCCGGCGATCCCGATGCCCAGCCAGTGCCCCACCGTGGTGACGGCACGGAGCGCTTCCGGGTCGCCCGCGGCGGCGGCGGCGAGCAGCTGGTCGACGGACGCGCGGGCGTCGCCGCCCGGCCCACCGCCTGCGAGACGGATGAGGGCCTCCTCGCCGGCCTCGGTCTCCCAGCAGCCACGCGACCCGCAGTGACAGGGGAGACCATCGGGGTTCACCGTCATGTGTCCGACCTCGCCGGCATACCCCACGCTGCCGCCGATCTGCTGGCCGCCGGCGATGATCCCCGCCCCGATCCCGGCCTCCCCCCACAGGCAGAGGAAGTCGCTCTGGCCCACTCCTGCGCCGCGCGTGTGCTCCGCGAGCGTGGCGAGGTCGGCGTCGTTGCCCACGAAGACGGGAACGTCCAGGGCGAGCTCCGCGGCGACGAGGTCGGCAATCGGGACGTTGCGCCAGCCCAGGTTTGGCGCGAGCAGGACGAACCCGTCGTCCCTGCGGACCAGGCCCGGGACCGCCACGGCAACCGCCAGGACGGGCTGCCCGCCGCCCAGCGCGCCCAGAGGTCCGCTGGCCAGTTGCCCGAGCGCGGTCACCTCGGCATCGGGCGAACGCATCCCCCGAGGTCGCGCCATCCGGGCGCTGTGCAGGATGGTCCCGCCCAGCGCCACCACCGCCACGGCGAGGGAATCCGTGGCCATCTCCGCGGCAAGCACGACGGGGCCGTCGAGGAGTGGGGCGACGAGCGGCGACGGGCGTCCGGGCCCGGCCTTGTCCCCTGGCGGGCGTTCCGCAACCAGGCGCCGCGAGGCGAGCTCGGCCACCAGCGAGCCGATCGTGCTCCGGTTCAGGCCCGTGCGCGAAGCGAGCTCGGAGCGCGAGAGGGCACCGTGCACGTGCACCTCGCGCAGCAGCGAGCTCAGATTGTGCCGCCTGAGTGCCGCCGGTTGCCCGAGACCGGCGGTCCGTGGATCCATGCGCCGACGCCAGCTCCTGCAGCGGTTGACGTGGTGGGTCGCTATTTGCTCGACTCTACAACAAACACCCCGGTTGTCAATGTGGGCCGCAAGGCTCCCGGCGCGCCCGGCGTTGCGGCGACCTCGCAGTCGGTTTCGCCCGGCCGCGGTGGCCTCCCGGCCGGCCGCTCTGCAGCCGTGGCGACCCACCCGAGCGCGCCCACGGTCGGGCACGCATGCCTCAGCCCGGTATCCACGGCATCGCCTCGTCAGCAGCGGGAGCCCCGCTTCCGCGGGCCCCGGTTCAGTGCTGCCCCAGCTCGGGATGTGCCCGCGCGAGCGCCGATCGGAGTGCCGGCTCCTCGTCGAGCGTCGCCAGCACCTCGAAGACGAGGCGGTTGACCGCGTTCGCGGCCGCCTGGCGGGCAGGTGCCCGCAGCACCTCCACCAGGCGATCGCACGCCGCGGGGTTCACCGCCTGCAGGTCCTCGGCGCCACAGGCCTCGATCACCGCGTGGTGGAGCAGCGCCGCCACGCGCTCGTCGAGCCCGCCGCTCCGGAGGCGAGCGGCGAGGTTGTGGGGTTCGATCGCGACGGCCATGGCACCACCTCGCGCCCAGCGTCCTGGGTGCCGTGTCCCCGGCCGGCCGGGAGCGCGGCGCCCCCACACGGTGCGGGTCGGTCTCGCCAGTCGCTCCGCGCGGTCCCGGCGGCCGCCATGCGGGCCGCGCATCCTCGCTCCCCGCGTCCGCTGCGAAGCGTGGCGCGACAGATTGCCCGGTGCGAGAGTCATAGCTCCCGAAGTCGGTCGCTGCGCGCCCGTGCCGCTCCGCTGGACGGAACTCGTAGTAATAGCTACAATCGCCAATCATGAACGGTCCGATCACGCGGGCAGCCGAGCCCGCATCCGTCGACGTGCGCCGCACGCCGGGCCTCGAGGGGTCGCTCGGGTTCCGCCTGGGCCGGGCGCACCGGCACCTCCGGTCGGCGTGGGAGTGCCGCATCTCGGACCTGCATCTCACCGGCGTACAGGCCGCAGTCCTGCGTTCCGTGGCCGACGGGCCGGGGACGGGGCTGCGCGAGCTCGCCCGACGGCTGCAGGCCGATCCCATGAACGTGAAGCGCACCGCGGACGACCTGGAGCGGGCCGGGCTCCTGCGGTCCATCTCCGATCCCGCCGACCGCCGCCGTCGGATCCTGACGGCGACCGTGCGCGGGCGGGAGCTGGCGGACGAGGTCGCGGACCGGTCGGCGGCCTGGAACACGCACCTCTCGGACCTGCTCGACCCGGCCGACGCCGCGACACTGCTGGAGCTGCTCGGGCGTCTCGAGGCAGGCCTCTCGCGGGGGGACGAGCACCGTGCCTGAGCCGCGCATGCCGGCCGACGGTGCGCCCGGACCCGGGCGCGCAGCGGGAGCGGGGCGGGCGCCCCGCCCCGATGACGCCGGTCCCCGGCCGGGTGGGACCGCGAACCTGGTCCCCCCGGCGTTCCGCGTGAGCGCCTTCCGCTGGTACTGGAGCAGCCAGTTCGTCTCCGGGATCGGTACGTGGGCGCAGGCGGTCGCCCAGAGCTGGCTGGTGCTCGAGCTCACCCATTCGGCGGTGATGCTCGGCACCGTGACCATGCTCCAGTTCCTGCCCCTCCTCGTCTTCCCCCTGTTCGCCGGTGTCGTGGCCGACCGACTGCCGAGGCGGCGGATGCTGATCGCGACCCAGACCATCGCGGCGCTGCAGGCGGTGCTGCTGGGCGTGCTGGTGTTCAGCCACCAGGTGCAGATCTGGGAGGTGGCCCTCCTGGCCCTGCTGCTGGGCCTCACCAACGCCTTCAACAACCCGGCCGCGCAGGCATTCGTGCCGGAGCTCGTGGGCACCGACCTGGTGGGCGACGCGGTGGCCCTCAACAGCATCCAGTTCAACCTGGCGCGGCTGGTCGGCGGCGCCGTGGGCGGGATCACCGTCGCCTGGTGGGGGATCGCGGGCGCGCTCTTCATCAACGCGGTCAGCTACGTGCCCGCCGTCGCGGTGCTGGCCTGGATCCGGCCGCGGCACGTGACCGTCCGGGCACGCCGTCCCGACGTGCGGGTCGTGCATGAGCTGGCGGAGGGGATCCGCTACGCCGTCCGCACCCCGACCGTGCGCCCGGTGGTGCTGCTCTTCGGGGTGGTCGGCCTGCTGGGGTTCAACTGGCAGGTCGCGCTGCCGCTGCTCGCCGTGGCCCTGCACAACGGGGTCACCGGCTACGGGACCCTGATGTCGGCGCTGGGAGCCGGCTCGCTGGTGGGCGGCCTCGTCCTGGCCCGCATCCGGCGACCGAGCGAACGACTCCTGGCGACGGGCGGCCTGGCGATGGGCGCGCTCCTGGTGCTGCTCGCCGTCTCCTCCATGTACGTCGTGAGCCTGGCCCTGATGGTGGCCGCCGGGTTCGCGGGAGTGGTGGCGTCGGTGACCGCCAACACGCTGCTCCAGATCCGCACGCCCGATGCGCTGCGTGGCAGGATCATGAGCATCTACGTGCTGCTGATGGGCGGCACCACGCCGATCGGCGCATTCCTGCTTGGGACGATCGCCGGGGGCTGGGGCATCCAGGCCGGGCTGCTGATCTTCGGCGTGCTGATCGTGCTGGCGATCGGCGGCATCCGGCTGCGGGCCGGTTCCGCGCGGGCAGCCGCGCAGGTTGCGCGGCCCGTTACGGTTGCGCTGCCCGTTGCCGAGGAGATCGCCGATGCCGGGCTCGGCGAGGGCGTCGTGACCGCCCCGGGCGTCCCGGACTAGCCGATCCTCCCGCCGCCGGTGTGGGCCGGTCACGCCCGGTCCTCCCGGCGACTCCTGCCGCATGGGCCGGCGCTGCGCGCGGGCGGGCCCGGCTCCTGCGATATACTTCCGTCTAGACGATTATTCGGTAATAGGAAGTGTTCGGAGGACGAATTGTTCCCGACGCGGATCGCTCCCCGATGACGGACGGCCGGACGCGCCGCCACGATCCCAACTACAAGTGGGTGGCGCTCTCCAACACCACGCTCGGCGTGCTCATGTCCGCGATCGACGGTTCGATCGTGATCATCTCGCTGCCCGCGATCTTCGACGGGATCCACCTGGACCCGCTCGACCCCGGCAACGTCAGCTACCTGCTCTGGATCCTGATGGGCTACCTGCTGGTGACGGCGGTGCTCGTCGTGGCGTTCGGCCGGCTTGGAGACATGTACGGCCGGGTGCGCATGTACAACGCCGGGTTCGTCGTCTTCACGGTCGGGTCGATCCTGCTGGCGTTCACCCCGTTCCAGGGGACGGCCGGGGCGCTCTGGCTGATCGGCATGCGGCTGGTGCAGGGGATCGGCGGGGCGTTCCTCTTCGCCAACTCGCAGGCGATCCTGACCGACGCGTTCCCGCCCGGCCAGCGCGGGCTGGCCCTCGGCATCAACGGGGTCGCCGCGATCGCGGGCCAGTTCATCGGCCTGGTCGTGGGCGGGATCCTGGCGGCCATCAACTGGCGGCTGGTCTTCTTCGTCAGCGTGCCGGTCGGGCTGATCGGCACGGTGTGGGCCTACCTGCGCCTGGAGGAGCTCGGCTCGACCAGCCGGGCGCCCGTCGACTGGCGCGGGAACCTGACGTTCGGGGCCGGGCTGACCGCGCTCCTGGTCGGGGTCACCTACGGCATCCAGCCCTACGGCACGCAGTCGATGGGCTGGACCAACCCCTTCGTGATCGTGCTGATCGGGGGCGGCGCGCTGCTGCTGCTCGCCTTCCTTCTCGCCGAGCGCCGCGTGGCGACGCCGCTGCTGAGACTCGATCTCTTCCGGATCCGCGCCTTCGCGGCCGGCAACCTGGCAACCCTGCTCGCCGCCATCGGGCGCGGCGGCCTCAACTTCATGCTGGTCATCTGGCTGCAAGGGGTCTGGCTTCCACTGCACGGCTACAACTTCGTGGACACGCCGCTCTGGGCCGGCATCTACATGCTGCCGCTGACCTTCGGGTTCCTGGTCTCGGGGCCGGTCTCGGGCTTCCTGTCGGACCGGTTCGGCGCGCGGCCCTTCGCATCGGGCGGGATGATCGTGGCGGCCGCATCGTTCCTGTCGCTGACGCGGCTGCCGGTGAACTTCCCGTACCCGCTGTTCGCCCTGGCCCTGTTCGCCATCGGGGTCGGGAACGGGATGTTCAACTCGCCCAACAACGCGGCGATCATGAACAGCGTGCCGGCCCACCAGCGCGGGGTCGCGGCGGGAATGCGCGCCACGTTCCAGAACTCCGCGACCGTGCTGTCGATCGGGGTCTTCTTCTCCCTGATGATCGCGGGCCTCTCGGCCACGCTGCCGACCACGCTCTACGGCGGGCTGGTCGCACACGACGTGCCGGCCGCCGTGGCGCACCAGATCGCCTCGCTGCCGCCGACCGCCAGCCTCTTCGGGGCCCTGCTGGGCTACAACCCGGTGGCGACCCTGCTGCCACCGCAGGTGCTGCACGCGCTGCCGGCCAGCCAGGCGGCGATTCTCACTGGCAAGGAGTTCTTCCCCGAGCTCATCTCGGGGCCCTTCCAGGCGGGCATCACGGTCGTCTTCATGGCGGCGGCCACGATGGCGCTCATCGCAGCGGCCGCCTCGTGGCTGCGCGGAGGGCGGCCCGTGCCCGACGGGGAGGGCGGCACGGCGGTCGCGGTGGGGACGGCGGCATCGTCCGGCCGGTAGGGACGCGATGCGCTCGGCCGGCGTTGCTGCCTCTCGGGCGTTCTGTGCCCGACGGTGAGCTCCGGCGGGGCTGCGCGGCCGGTGAGCGCCTGATGGGCTCAGGCGGTCGTCTCGAGTGCAGGCTCCGGACGGTCCGCCACGCGCGCCCGGGCACCGCGCCGGGCGGTCGCCAGGATGAGTTCGGCGGTGCGGGCGTAGCCCAGGGCGCCGGTGTTCAGCATGACCGTGTAGAGCAACGGGTCCCGCCAGTCCATCCCGTAGACCTGGTGCAGGTAGGCGGCCCGGTTGGCGTCCATCTCGTGCATCCGGCGACGCGCCACCGCCTCGGACACCGTCTCGCGCGCCTTCACGGTCTCGACGCGGATCCCGTCGTCGGCGTACAGGAAGACGTGCGTCGCGTCCCGGCGATCCCGGAGCACGACCGACGCGCCGCGCCCCACGATGACGGCGTTGCCGCTGCGGGCCACCTCGGCGATCACCCGGCGGGTCAGCTCGACGAGCGCTCGATGGGGGTCGTACGCGGGATCGGGGTAGGGGGGCTCCCAGATCAGGCCCGCCCCCGCGGCGAGCGGCCCGAACGAGTCCACGACCCGCGCGAGCATGCTCACCGGCCGCTCGTCCTCGGCGGCCACCAGGGATGGGGCGACCGCGGCGCGGCGGGCGACCTCGGCGATGAGTTCCTTGTCGATCAGCTCCGCGCCCAGTTCGTCCGCGACGAGCCGCGCAACGGCGGAGGCACCCGCCCCGTACTGCCGCGCGATGGTGATGACCGGCATCGGTTATACTCCCTACCCTTCGACTATACACTGTTGTGGAGTGTTCGGTGAACGAGTGGTCTCCCGACACCCGTCGGGCACTGCGCGCCTTCCTGCGCGCCGTTGCCCTGGCGGATCCCCTGCAGCGCGAGCTGGCACGGCGCTACGGCGTGGCGCTCGGTGACTTCCATGCGCTCCGACTGCTGCGTGACATGGGCGAGGTGGCGATCAGCCGTCTCGGTGCCGCCCTCGACGTCAAGCCATCCAGCGCCACCAAGCTGGTGGACCGGCTGGAGGCCGCCGGCCTCGTCGACCGGGGCGCCGACCCCGCCGACCGTCGCGTCACCACGCTGCGGCTGACCCCGCGCGCTCTCGAGGCGCTGGGCGACCGGGCGCTCTTCCAGTCGAGCGACCTGGTGCGGCGGGTGGAGCGCCTGACACCCGGCGAGCGACTGCAGCTGGCCACGCTCCTGGAGCGCCTGGTCGAACGGGGTGCGGAGGAGGACGCCGAGCAGGAGACCGTGGCCGAGGCGCCGGCGGCCCGGCGGGCGTCGTCGACGGACCGCGACGTCTCCTCGGCGGCGGCAGCGGCGGCGGAGATCGCCCGGTGACCGCCGCGACGCCGCGACAGCGCGGGCTCACCCATCTGCCCTACAAGTGGGTCGCGCTCTCGAACACCACGCTGGGCGGCCTGATGGGCGCCATCAACTCCACCAGCCTGATCATCGCCCTGCCCGCGATCTTCCGCGGCATCCACCTGAACCCGCTCGACCCCGCCAACTTCTCGTACCTGCTGTGGGTCCTCATGGGCTACATGCTGGTCACCGCGGTGGTCGTCGTCACCTTCGGTCGGATCGGCGACATGTTCGGGCGGGTGCGCATCTACAACCTGGGCTTCGTCGTCTTCACGATCGCCTCCGTCGGCCTCTCGGCGACCTGGAGCACGGGCTCGGCGGGCGCCATCGAGATCATCGTGATGCGCATGGTGCAGGCCGTGGGCGGCGCCCTGCTGATGGCCAACTCGGCGGCGATCCTGACCGACGCCTTCCCCGCCAACGAGCGCGGCATGGCCCTCGGGATCAACCAGATCGCGTTCCAGGCGGGGTCCTTCCTCGGGCTCATCCTGGGCGGCGTGCTGGCCACCGTCGACTGGCGCTGGGTCTTCCTGCTCAACGTCCCCTTCGGGATCCTCGGGACCATCTGGGCCTACGTCGCGCTGCGTGAGCTGGGCGAGCGTCACCCCGCGCACATCGACTGGGCCGGCAACGTCACCTTCGCCGCGGGCCTCGGCCTGCTCCTGGTCGGCATCACCTACGGCATCGCGCCCTACGGGAACGCCACCATGGGCTGGGGGAACCCGTTCGTGGCGGAGGCCATCGGCGCCGGGATCGTGCTGCTGGTGGCCTTCGTGCTCATCGAGCGCCGGGTGAAGGCGCCCATGCTCAACCTGGAGCTCTTCCGGATCCGTGCCTTCGCCGCGGGCAACGCGGCGGCGCTGCTCAGCGCGATCGGCCTGGGCGGTCTGCAGTTCCTGCTCATCATGTGGCTGCAGGGAATCTGGCTCCCCCTGCACGGCTACAACTTCGAGGACACGCCGCTCTGGGCCGGCATCTACATGCTCCCGCTCACCGTCGGCTTCGTGGTCGCCGGTCCGATCTCGGGCTGGCTCTCGGACCGCCACGGCGCGCGGCCCTTCGCCACGGGCGGGATGCTGCTGGCCGCCCTGACGTTCGTCCTGCTGCTCCTCCTGCCGGCGGACTTCGTCTACCCCGCCTTCGCCGTGGTGATCTTCCTGAACGGCGTGGCCTTCGGGATGTTCGCCTCCCCCAACACGGCCGCCATCATGAACAGCGTGCCGCCGGGGTACCGGGGTGCGGCCTCGGGCGTCCGCGCCACGTTCCAGAACACCGGGATGCCGCTCTCGATCGGCGTCTTCTTCACGCTGATGATCGCGGGGCTCTCATCGAACGTCCCGACTGCCATGTACCGTGGCCTGACCTCCGACGGCGTGGCCACCGGCGTGGCCGCCACGCTCTCGCACCTCCCCGCGGTGGGGTACCTGTTCGCGGCCTTCCTGGGCTACAACCCGCTGGCGACCCTGGTGGGACCCAAGGTGCTGGCGACGCTCCCCGCCGCCGACGCGGCGCGGCTGGTCAGCACGAGCTTCTTCCCATCCCTGATCGCCGCGCCGTTCCACGACGGTGTGGCGGTGGTGTCGATCTTCTCGATCGTGATCTTCCTGATCGCGGCCGCGGCGTCCTGGCTCCGCGGCGGGCGGTACGTGCACGACGAGCAGGAGGCCGAGGCGCTGGAGGCCGGGCTGCTGGCCGCCGACGCGATCGAGGCCCGGGAGCACCGGCCGTCCCACGGCGGCACGGCGCTCGGCGCGGCGCTCCGGTCCAGCGGCGACGACGACTGACCCGGCCCCCTGGCGGCGGCGACCGCCCGGTGGGGACGCGCCTGCCGCTCGGGCCCCGTCCACCCGGTCGACGCAGTCCGGGTTCAGGCCTCGTCTGCCAGCGCGGCGACCGCGCCGGCGAGCCCTCGCTGGTAGGCGGCGATGAGCCGGTCCCAGCGGGCGTCCAGCCTGGCATCCACCTGCTGCCGGGCGGGATCCGCGTCGAACCAGGCGACCGTCCTGCGGATCCCTTCCGCGAACGGCGTGGCGGTGCGGAAGTCGGGCACGAAGCGCCGGATCTTCGTGGTGTCGAAGACGGCGCTCACCGACTTGTCGCCGAGCAGCGTGCCGTGCATCCCGGGGAGGCAGGCCGCGATGAAGTCCGACGCGATGTGGACGACGCGCGGCTCCGCTCCGGCCGCGAGGGCGACCTGGCGGTAGATCTCGTCCCAGGTCAGCACCTCGTCGGACATGATGTTGAACGCCTGCCCGACGGCCTGCGGGCGCCCCAGCAGGCCCACCAGTCCCACCGCGAAGTCGCTGTTGTGGGTGATCGTCCAGAGGGACGTGCCGTCGCCCGGCACGATGAGCGCCGCGCCGCGCCGCGCCCGGGCGATGGCGGTGTACGGCCGCTCCCAGCTGTTGACGGCCAGGGGCACCTGCGTGTCCCCGTAGGTCAGCGAGGGCCGGACGATGGTGCCGGGGAACCCTTCCTCCCGCAGCGCGCGCATGAGCCGCTCCTCGCAGGCGATCTTGTTCCGGGAGTAGTCCCAGTGCGGGTTCGCCAGCGGCGTGTCCTCGCGCAGGATCCAGTCGACCAGCGGCTTGCGGTAGGCGCTGGCCGAGCTGACCAGGACGAACTGGTCCGTGCGGCCGCGGAAGAGGCGCAGGTCGCGCTCGACGTCGTCGGGGGTGAAGGCGATCCAGTCCACCACCGCGTCGAAGCGATGTCCCGCCAGCGCGGTCTCCGCGGCCGGCTCATCGTGCGCGTCAGCCACGAGGACGGTGGCACCGGGTGCTGCATCGGGCTTTCCGCCCCGGTTGAGGAGGAAGAGCTCCATGCCGCGCTCAAGTGCGAGCCGAGTGCAGGCGCCGCTGATCAGGCCGGTGCCGCCGATGAACAGGACCTTCATGCGCGTCTCCCGTGCGGGTGCGTCCAGCGTAGCGGGCCGGGCCTGCCCCGGCGTGTGCCCCGTCAGCGCCTTGGGACGCCGTACCGGACGGCCATCTCCCGGACGGTCGCCGCCAGTCGTTCGCGCAGCTCGGGCGGCGAGACGACCTCCACCCGGGCGCCCATCCGGAGCAGGTCGTCGTGGGCCATCTCGATGGAGCTCGTCCGGAACGCGACCTGCACCCAGGCGCCGGTCCCCGAGCGCGTGGCGCGGCCTGTCCCGGTGGCGCCGGCGACCCGCTCCCCGGCGGTCGCATCGGAGACGCTCCCGGTCGCCCGGCCGCCCGCCCCGATCCCGCCGGCCTCGCCGGCTCCGTCCGGCCCGCTCCGCGCCAGCTCGGCCCCGGTGGCGTACTCGAGGTCCGGGATCGCCTCGGCCGGGACCCGCACCACCACCTCCATGGGCCGCATGCCCGCCTCGAAGGCGGCGGCGGTCGCCTCCCAGTGCGCGGCCAGGTCGAACCCCGCGGGACGCTCGAACGTCCCGGGCAGGCAGGCGGCGCGCAGGATGCGCGACACGCGGTAGGTCCGCGGCAGATGGTCCCGTCGCGCCACGAGGTACCAGATCCCGGCCTTCAGGACCAGTCCCAGTGGCTCGACGCGGCGCTCGACCGGTCCCCCGGGGCCGTCGTAGGTCATCTCGAGCTCGCGCGACTCCCAGACGCCTTCCGCCACCGTGGCGAGCGCGTCCACCGTCTCGTCGTGCTGGAACCAGCGTGGCGCGACGAAGAGGAAGCGCTCGCGCAACCGGGCGGCACGGCCCCGCAGCTCTGGCGGCAGCGCGGCGAGGACCTTGAGCTGTGCCGCGGCCAGCACCGTCCCCAGCCCGAGCTGGGCGGCGGGGCCCTCCAGGCCGGAGAGGAAGAGTGCCTCGGCCTCGTCCGGGGTGAGCCCGGTGAGGCGGGTGCGGTAACCGTCCACCAGGCGATATCCGCCGGCGGGTCCTCGCTCTGCGTACACCGGGATGCCGGCGGCCGCCAGCCCATCCAGGTCCCGGTAGACCGTCCGCAGGGACACCTCGAGCTCGTCGGCGATGTCGCGGGCGGTCATCCGGCCGCGCGCCTGGAGGAGCAGGAGAACCGAGACGAGCCTGCTGGCCTGCATGGGACCCTATCGTAGCCGCCTATTCCTGCCGCGATCTGTCAGGTATCTCCGGTAGTGTGGACGCCATCGGATGCGTGGAACGGCGGCGGGCACTCCTCTGCCGGCGTCGTTGGGGGTGGCGAGATGATGGACCCGGAACTGCAGCTGGCGATGATCCGCCGGGACCACGAGCGCATGGTGCGCGATGCGGCGCGGAGCCGGATGGCGTCCGCCCTGCACGCGGGTCGACCGGCGCTGCCGCGGCGCCTGCTCGGCCGCCTGCTCGTGCGGGCCGGCCTGTGGCTCATGCTGCCGTCCCGGCCCGTGCCGGCGCAGCCGGTCGACTGGTAGCGCGGGGCAGCGATGTCGCATCGATACGGGCAGAGGTCCGGCGCGCAGGTTGCCGGCGCTGTGCCCCGTGCGGCGCCGGTGCTGCCGTGACCGACGTCATCCCGCCCGAGGCGCTGCTCGCGACCTGCCCGGAGCCGATGGCCTGCATCGGCGAGGCACTGCGGCTCGTGGTGCGTGATGCGATGCCGGAGGTGATCGAGCGCGTCCGGATCGGCTGGAGGGTCATCGGCTACGACGTGCCGACCGGACGCCGCGCCACGTACTTCTGCTGGATCATGCCCGAGGCGGTCCACGTCCACCTGGGGTTCGTGCACGGCTCGCTCATGGACGACCCGGACGGGCTCCTGGAGGGCCGCATCCCCCGCGCCCGCCGGGGAACCTTCCGGCCGGGGGACGCCATCGATGCCGCCAGGCTGAGGCGACTGGTGCGCGAGGCGGCCAGGGTGGCGTGTCTGCCGCGCGTGGAACGCGGCGCCCTGGCGCTCGACCGGGCGCTGGGCGCGCCGGAGCCGCGCCGGATGATCAGGGAGTTGGCTGGCGAGGAAGGATTCGAACCTTCAATCCCCTGATCCAGAGTCAGGTGCCTTACCGTTAGGCCACTCGCCAGTGCCAGTGCGGAATGATAGCCCACGGCGCCCGGGTTGAGCGCGGCGGGGCGCGGTTCAAGGGGTCAGGTGCCCGAGCTGCCCGATGTACTCCAGGACCGCAGGCCCAAGGATCATCCCGGCCGCCCCGATCGCGGCCCGCACTTCCGACCTGGGCCAGTCCGCCGGAAGCAGCTCGTCCGGCAGGACCGGATCCTCGATCGCGGTGGCGGAGACGGGGATCATGGCCTCCCACATCGCGCGAACCGCGTCGGCGCCCGTCGGCGGGGCGAGTCGGAGCCTGTCGGCGACGCGCTGCAGCTCCGCCGCCTGCGAGCGGTACGCGGTGGCCAGTTTCGCGAGCGGCCACGCCTCGGCCGCTGGCGCCGGTGCTCCCGACGTACCACTACGCGCAGTTGGCCTGGGGTGCGTTCGGCGCGGGCAATGAGCCCGCCCGCGTGGCGGCCGCATGGCTGCTCGCCTGGACGCTGGCGCTCTTCGTGCTGGCCACGATCGCGTACCGGCGGGAGGTGCGGCAGAGGTTTGCGTAGACTGGCCGCCATGCCCGACGCCATCACGCTCCGCGCGTTCGCCTGGTCCGACTACGAGACGGTGATCGCGCTCTGGCGAGCGACCGGGCTGGGGATCACCGTCTCCGACTCGCGCGACGGCCTGGCACTCACGCTCGACCACGACGCGGAGCTCTTCGTGGTGGCCGAGGCGGACGGCCAGCTGGTGGGGGCGCTGCTCGGCACATTCGACGGACGGCGCGGGTGGCTGCACCACCTGGCGGTCGCGCCGGCCTGGCAGGGCCGCGGGATCGGACGGCGGCTGGTGGCGGAGGTGGAGGCGCGGCTGCGGGCCCGCGGCTGCGCGAAGGTCAACCTGCACGTGGAGCCCGACAACGCGGAGGTCACCGGCTTCTACGACCGCATCGGCTACGCGCAGCACGAGATCCTGTTCATGGAGAAGTGGCTGCGCCCGGGCGAGTAGGCGCCGGGGGACCGAGGCGCGGTCGGCCGGAGCCGGGCCGTGCAGCCGGGCGGCGGCATCGGTCGTCGTCGCGACCTCAGTCGCCGGATCCGGGGCCGCTCGGCGGGTCGGTGGCCGGTCGGTGCAGGCTGCGGCTCGCCCGCCGATCCTCGGCCCCGGTCAGGCGCCCTGTCGCCCCTGCGCCTGGACCTTCGCCCAAGTGTCCTTGAGGGTCAGCGTGCGATTGAAGACCGGGTGCTCCGCCGTCGAATCGGTGTCCGGGGCGAAGTAGCCCAGGCGCTCGAACTGGACCGTCTCCCCGACCGGCACGTCGGCGAGGCCCGGTTCCAGCAGGCAGCCCTGCAGGACGCGCTCCGACTCCGGGTTCAGGTCCGCGAAGAGGTCGCCGTCCGCGCCCGGGTCCGGCCGGGTGAAGAGATGCTCGTAGAGACGCACCTCTGCGGGCACGGCGTGGTCGGCCGAGAGCCAGTGGAGGGTCGCCTTCGGTCGTCGGCCGTCCGGCGCATCGCCGCCGCGGGTGGCCGGGTCGTAGGTGCACCGCAGCTCGACCACGCGGCCGGAGGCATCCTTCACGGCCTCGCGGCAGGTCACGAAGTAGGCGGATCGGAGCCGCACCTCGCGGCCGGGGGCCAGGCGGAAGAACTTCGGCGGCGGGTCCTCCATGAAGTCGTCGCGCTCGATCCAGAGCTCCCGGGAGAAGGGCACGCGCCGCGTCCCCGCCGACGGATCCTCCGGGTTGTTGACGACCTCCATCTCCTCGACCCGGCCCTCGGGGTAGTTCTCGATGACGACCTTGAGCGGGTCGAGAACGGCGAACCGGCGCTGTGCCGTCCGGTTCAGCACGTCGCGCACGGCGTGCTCCAGCATCTCGACCTCGACCACGCTGTCGCTCCTGGCGACGCCGATCATGGTCGCGAAGTCACGGATCCCCTCGGCCGGGAAGCCGCGCCGCCGCAGCCCCGAGATGGTGGGCATGCGCGGGTCGTCCCAGCCTCGCACGTGTCCCTCGGTGACCAGCCGGAGCAGGACGCGCTTGGAGAGGACGGTGTACGTCAGGTTGAGCCGCGCGAACTCGTACTGGTGGGGGCGCGAGGGCACGGGAAGGTTGTCGATGAGCCAGTCGTAGAGCGGGCGGTGGATCTCGAACTCGAGCGTGCAGATCGAGTGGGTGATCCCCTCGATCGCGTCCGACTGCCCGTGGGCGAAGTCGTAGGTCGGGTAGATGCACCACGCGTCACCGGTCCGAGGATGCGACGCGTGCACGATGCGGTACAGCACCGGGTCCCGCAGGTTGATGTTCGGCGAGGTCATGTCGATCTTCGCTCGCAGCACGCGGGCCCCGTTCGGGAACTCGCCCCGCCGCATCCGCTCGAAGAGGTCCAGGTTCTCCTCGACCGGTCGCTCCCGCCAGGGACTGTTCCGGCCGGGCTCGGTGAGCGTGCCGCGGTACTCGCGGATCTCGTCCGCCGAGAGGTCGTCCACGTAGGCCTTGCCGGTGCGGACCAGGTGGAGCGCCCACTCGTAGAGCTGCTCGAAGTAGTCCGACGCGTGGTGGAGGTGCTCGCCCCAGTCGAAGCCGAGCCAGCGGACGTCCGCCTGGATCGCGTCGATGTACTCCTGCTCCTCCTTGGCCGGGTTCGTGTCGTCGAAGCGGAGGTGGCAGCGGCCGCCGAACTCCTGCGCGAGGCCGAAGTTGAGGCAGATGGACTTGGCGTGGCCGATGTGCAGGTAGCCGTTCGGTTCCGGCGGGAAGCGGGTGACGACCGTCCGGTGCCGCCCTTCCCGCAGATCCGCGGCCACGATCTCGCGGATGAAATCGCCCCGCTCCGGCGAGGCTGGTGACCGGACGTTCACGTTGCGGCGGCTCCCCGTGTTGATCTGGCTGGAACGAGACTCGTGCACGGCTCGCCGTGCCGGCGCCAGGGGACGAACTCCCCGTCACCGCGTGTCCTTCCCGCGACACCCTGCGGCGGCGACACCTGTCCGGGTTGGGACTTCGTTCGGGCGCGCCGTACGGCCGACGATGCGGCCACAGGCGAGGCTAACACAGGGCGGCCCGGCGGGACCGACCGGCTCCGCCCGGGGCTCGCGACAGGCGCCTGCGATAGGATTCGGCGGCTTGCGCTGGCGAGTGGCCAAGCGGTAAGGCGCCTGACTCTGGATCAGGAGATCGAAGGTTCGAATCCTTCCTCGCCAGCCACGCTGCCGCCGGAGCCAGCCACGCTGCCGCCGGGGCCCAGCCACGCTGCCGCCGGGGCTCAGCCACGCTGCCGCCGGGGCTCAGCCACGCTGCCGCCGGGGCGCTCGTCCTGCGGGATGTGCATGGGCAGATCGCTGTGCAGGGCGGGCGGCCACCCTGTCCTGCTGAAGGTGCATGCACCCGATCGCGGCGCAGGATCCGATGCGCCGATCCTGCAGGATGTGCGCGGGTAGAACCGTATGTCCGACCGGCGGTCGTCCGAGGGGCAACCGCCTGTTCTCGCTCAGACCGTGGGCCGGGCCAGCCGCCCGGCGTGGTCGCCGGCCGTGCTCGGGGCGGGCCGTCGGGCGCAGCCAGCACGGCGCCGCCACCCTCGCGCCACTTCCGGGGATCCGCGTGGCCCGCCCCGATGAGACATAGGGTTCCCAGGGCGCACAATCTGCAGGATTCGGGGCGGTCCGGTGAGTGGGGCGGTCAGGTGAGTGTGACCGCCCGGTGAGTGGGGCGGTCAGGTGAGTGGGGCGGCCCGGTGAGGATCCGCGGCGGGCTGGAGCGGCACCCGATGAGCGGCTCCGCGGTCGTCGGGAGCGCCGTCGCCCGCGACGGAACCGTCCTCCGCACCCGCCACTGGGCCCCCGGTGAGGCCCCGTGGGCCCGCGTGGTCCTCGTCCACGGCATCGCCGAGCACTCGGGACGCTACGAGCGGACCGGGTCGCTGCTGGCCGCCGCAGGCGTCGACGTGACCGCCTTCGACCTCCGCGGCTTCGGCGAGTCGGGGGGTCCGCGAGCCTACGTGGGTGGCTGGGCGGTCTACCTGGACGACGTGGAGGACCGTCTCGCGGCCTCCCGGGACGGGCTGCCGCTGGTCCTGATGGGGCATTCGATGGGAGGGCTGGTCGCCCTGACCTACCTGCTCGACGGCCGCGCCACGCCCGACCTCTGTGTGCTCAGCTCTCCGGCGATCGGCACGACCGTCCCGCTTCCCGTGCGTGCCGCCGCACCCGTGCTCGGACGGCTGACGCCCATGCTCCGCCTGTCCAACGGGTTGCGGGGCGACCAGCTGTCATCCGACCCGGAGGTGGCGCGCGCGTACTTCGCCGATCGGCTGGTGACACCGCGCTCCACGGCCCGTCTCGGCGCGGAGCTCTTCGGTGCCGCGGCACGGGCCAGGCGGGAACTGCGCGCGCTCCCCGTTCCGACCCTCGTCACGCACGGGTCGGACGACACGATCGTGCCGCCGTCGAGCACCGAGCCGCTGGGCGCACTCCCCAACGTCGTCCGGCGCGTCTACCCGGGGCTGCGGCACGAGACGCTCAACGAGCCGCAGGGACCGCAGGTCGTCGCCGACATCGTGGTGTGGCTGCGCGCGAACGCTGCCCCGGCATCGTAGTCCGGGCGGCCCGGCCAGGTCGGCCGGTCAGGTCGCTGCGGCCAGGCGAACTCGCTCGTGGCCGGCCCGGTCAGGTCGGCGGGTCAGGCCGCTGCGGTCAGGCCGCTGCGGTCAGGCCGCTGCGGTCAGGCCGATCCGCTCGTGGCCGGCACGGTCCGCTCCTCCTCCGGGGGGAGCGCGCGGAAGAACCCCCAGTAGAGGGCCGCGTTGGCGAACTGCAGGACGGCCGACACCACGAACGGCAGCGAGATGCTCACCTCGTCGAACAGGTAGCCGGCGACCAGCGGCGCGACCGCCATGGTGACCTGGCTGGGCAGGTTGGAGAGCGCTCCGACAGCGGCGCGTTCCCCGGGATCCGCCATGGCGAGGACATACGACTGTCGCAGCGGCATGCCGATGCGCTGCACGATCATGCGGACCAGGTAGATGGCGCCGGCCATCAGGAACGACGGCGCGAGGACCATCGGGACCAGGAGGATGGCCTGCACGACACGCACGGCGGTCACCGTGCGGACCAGCCCCCAGCGCCGCGCGAACCCCGCCGCGGACAGCGTCGAGACGGCGGTCGCGGCGTTGATCACGGCGAAGAGGACGCCGATCTGGCCCGGCCCAACCCCATAGCGGCGGAAGAACCAGTAGGTCACGAACGGCCCGAACATCCCGACCGCCAGCCCGTTGACGCTGTTGGTCGCCCACAGCCTGGCCAGCAGCGGCATGGAGCGTCGGGGCAGGCGCGGACGCCGTCCAGGGTCGCCGACGGACGCCGGTCGCGCCGGCTCCCGGAGGAGGAGGGCCAGCAGGCCCGCCCCGGCAGCCAGCGCCGCCGTGGCGAGGAACGGGATCCTGTACGCGGCCGTCACCGCGGCGCTGCCGGCGGGTGCGTTGCCGACCAGGAGCGCGAGCGGACCGCCCACCAGGGCTCCCACGCTTGAGGCGAAGGCCAGGCGCCCGAACGCGACGTTGCGACGCGTCGGCGGCACGATGTCGGTCACCATCGCCTGCTCGGCAGGCCCGTACGGTCCCACCGCGCCGGCACCGGCGCCGGCCCCCCTCCCGAAGCTGCCGATGGCGGCCGCCGCGAAGAGGATGCCCGTCTCGCGGGTCGTGGCAAAGACGACGCCGGCCACGGCGGCGAGCAGCGGCACCACGACCAGGAAGGGTTTGCGCCCGATCCGGTCGGACACGAGCCCGATGGAGGTGGACAGGATCGCGGTTGCGATGGCCACGACCAGGGCGAGCTCGCCCAGCTGCAGCGCGCTGAAGCCGATCAGCGCGAGATAGACGGGCGTCACCACGCCGGCGAGGGCGCGAGACGCGCTCATCAGCAGTCTCGCGGCGATGATGATGGTCACGTTGCGACGCCCGGCGGGGTCTGCGTGGTCGGCTCCGCGGGGGTTCGGATGGAGGCGATCCGGGGCTGCCCTGCCCTCGCTCACGCCGGCTGCATCCGGCCTTCGGCACTCACGGCCCCATTGTCGCCCGCGTGGCGCGGTTCGTCCCGGAAGGGTCCGCGTGCTCGCTGACAGGAGGATGGCGACGCGTTCGGCGGTCACACGCCCGCCACCCGGACAGTGCACGAAGCGGCGATCCCGTGTAGGATGCCCCGGCCCCGAGCGGGCGGCCTGCATGCGCCGTGGCTCCGGGGCTTCGAGCCGGACCGGCCAGGGGAACAGCGCCGCATGCGTGGCGCTCGGGGCACGCTTCCTCGCCGGATCGCTCGCGGGTCGACACGATGTGCGCCCGCGCCACCCGGCTCGGCACCGCGGCCGCGCTCACCCGCGCGCGGCAGGTGCCCGCTGAGGAGAAACGATCACGCGACAACAGCGGACCCGTCCGTTGCGCCTGCCTGTCCCCTGGATCGGCCGCAACGGCGAGGCCGAGGGGGCGCCCACGATCTCCCGCTCCGCGCGGAAGCTCGCAGCGGCGGCCGCCCTGGCACTCCTGTTCGTGACGCCCGCACCGGCTCACTCCACCGCACAGGGAGAATCCGAGCGTGCGGGGCGCCTGTCCACCTCACCGGCGACGCCGTCGTCGTCGGACGATCGCGGGCCGGCGGGATCGCCGACACCGCCGACGATGCCGCCATGGCTGCCCGTCGGAGCAACCGCATCCGGGTCGGGTGCGGGACCCGAGGACATCGTGCTCGCCGCCCTCCACGCCTCCTCCGACCCGTTCGGGGGCGGATCCAGCCCGGCCGGCACGAGCGGGTCGGGGTCGATCGGGGAGGGGGGTGCTGCGACGGTCGGCGTGCGCTCGACGTCCACATCGGCAGCGGCCGTGCCCGCGAGCTCGCGTGCCGCCCGATCGACGGCCGTACCACGCGCCAGGTCCGCGACCCGCGCGGCAACCGCGCATCCGTCCTCGGCTACCGGGATCCGGCGCCTCGTCGGGACCATCCGGACCGTGCCCGGCATGCCGTCGCCCGAAGTCGGACAGGCATCGACGTACGGACCCGGGTACGCGGGGCTGATCGCCGTGCCGCGTCGCGGCCGATGGCTGGTCCAGATCGTCTGGCACGGTCGGTACGTGATCCGGGCGACCAACGACTACGGCCCGGACCGCCGGCTCTTCCCGAACCGGGTGATCGACCTCGACGTGGCCACGTTCCAGGCGCTGTCCGGCCAGAGCTGGACGCGCGGCATCCTGCGGTCCGTGACGGTGGTCTACCTGCGCTACCTGGGGGCGTGATCCCGGGCGCCGTCAGCCGCGCGGGGCGCGTCCCGACGCTGCCGGGGACGCGGCTACGTGCCGGGGACGCGGCCACGTGCCGGGGACGCGGCCACGTGCCGGGGACGCGGCTACGTGCCCCGGATGATGCCCGCCAGCTCGATGCGCCACCCGCGGTGCCGCCCCGCCCCGCCGTGCGCCTGCGCCACTCGTTCGCTG
>JAJYGO010000088.1 GCA_021785115.1 Chloroflexota bacterium
CGTGGAGGAGGCGCTCCGGGCGTACCTCGGCTTCGACGTCGTGGCGGGCGTGTGGGCGCGCAGCGACCTGGGCGAGGACGAGGCGATGCGCCTCGCGGTCGAGGAGACGCACGCGGCACGAGCCGAGAAGCGTGCCGCGCGCGGTTCTTGACACCAACGTCCTCGTCTCGGCGCTGATCAGCCCAGGCGGGCCGAGCGCGGCGCTCCTGCTCGAGCTCCGCGCCGGCGCCTTCGAGCTCGTCGCCTCGCCGACGCTGCTGGCCGAGCTCCGCGAGGTCCTGGGGCGCGAGAAGCTCCGTCGGTACGTCGCCGAGGCCGAGGCGATCGCGTACCTCGACCTCATCGGGCGCGAAGCCACGATCCTCGATGACCCGGCGCCGAGCGGTCGGCCGCTCAGCGTCGATCCCGACGACGAGTACCTGGTGGACCTCGCGCGCGCCGCTGCAGCCGACGTGCTCGTGTCGGGCGATGCCCACCTGCTCGACCTGGGCGATCGCCTGCCCGTCATGACCCCAGCCCAGTTCCTGGCCACGCTGGGTCTCCGGTAATAGCCTCGGGTATTACCGCGGCGGTGGCGCACCGTCGTCCCCGGCAGGGGCACCGAGGGTTTCGACGGCCTCGATCGTTCGCCGAAGATCGCTCATCAGCAGGTAGAGGTGGAGCGGGTCGGTCGGCGACTCCGCGAAGTCGGGGACGAGCCGCTGGTAGAAGGCCCTGGCCTCCGCCGTCTCGCAGTGGACCAGGAGCGCTCGCGCGCCGATCGAGTGGGAGGCGGCCTCGGCCCGGAGGATCGCGTCCTTGACGAGCGCGCGCCCGAGTCCCCTGCCCTGCTCGCCCCGATCGACGCCGAGCCGCGTCAGGATGATCACTGGCACCGGGTACCGCGGCATCCCCTTGCGGACGCGCTCGGGCGCGTCGGCGAGCTTCACGGAGCCCGCCGAGAGGGCGTAGTAGCCGACGACGCGGCGCTCGCCGCTGCGCGTGACGACGCGGACCTTGGTCGAGTCGGTGAGGTCGGCCTGGAGGGCGTGCCTGCGCAGCCAGGAGGTCTGGGCGTCCGACCCGCAGTCGAACTCGTCGGTCAGGTGGCTCTTCGAGATCGCCCCGGCCGGCGAGTAGCTCACTCCCGTTCGAGGACGGAGGGCGTGGTCAGGAACGCGGCCAGTCGCGGCAGGACGCGCGGCTCGCCGTCGATTGCGGTCGAGAACGCCTCCCACTCCGCGGGCGCGAGGACGAACCGAGTCCGGTCCGCGAGGACCTCCTGGGCGGCGACCTCGGCAGACTGGACGACGAACTCGGTCATGGTCTGGCGGGTGGCGGACGCGGCCTCCTCGAACAGGCGCTTCTGCTCGGCGCTCAACCGAAGGTCGAGCCGCGCCCTCTTGGCCGTGCGCGTCGGGAGGGACGCGGCGCGCGGCATTGCGGTCATCGGGTAGGCTCCTTGGCAGTCACTGTACGGACAATGTACGGATGCAGGCGACGTCCGTCAAGCTCCAAGCCTGGACCTCGGCCCACGAAGCCGCTCCCGATCCGGCAGTCAGGGTCCTGCGTGTGTCCGACGTTACGCCACACGTAACTTCGGGCAACCGATCGCGGTCCTCGGGCAGGCCCCTAAGGACGTCCTCTCTCGCAGGCGCAACCCCGCCGCGCTCGCGTGGTCTTGGATCCTCGGCTGACATTGAAGGTCTTGCGGAGAGGTCGGGTCCCATCCCTTCACTCCGCCGTCGACATTGAAGGGTTGCATGAGGAGCCCGTCCCCGTCGGCGCGGAGCGGGGCGCGGGGTCGGCGCGCTCACGAGGGCCTGATTCGTGCGTGGAATCGGGTGAGGCGCCAGCGAGGCGGCCTGTAAGCCGAGTTCTGTACCGCGGCTCGCGCCGCGGCGACGGCCATCCATCTGAGGCCGCCGGTTGCCCGACGGCTCATGCAGCCGACCCGAGGGCTGGGCAGCGCGCCTCTCCCCCCGGCGAACCGGGGTTGCGCCCTCCTATTTGGCCTTGCTCCAGGTAGAGTTTGCCGCGTTTCACTCCGGCCCCGGAGGGCCGGCATCGTCACTGTGGCACTGGTCCTCGCCTCACGGCGGACGGGCGTTACCCGCTACCCTGCGCTGGGGAGCTCGGACTTTCCTCACGTCCGCCGGTGGCCCGGCTGACGCGCGGCCGTCCGGCCGCCTCGCTGGCCCGCGGATTCTACGCGCGACCAGCGGATCCGGCACCCCCGGGCCGCGGCCGTTGACGGAGGATCCGCTCGAGATCCGGCCCGACGAGAACCTCAGTCGGCCGCGAGCAGCGGTCGAACGGCGCCGGCGACCGCGTGCGCGAGAGCGCGATGGGCGTCGGCCGCGAGGTGGATCCCGTCCGCCGGGTCCGCGGCGACGATGGCCGACGCGTCGAGGAAGGCGGCGCCGGCGCGCAGGGCCGCAGTGCGGTACAGGCGGGGCAGGGCCGCATTCCGCTCGTTCGCGCCATCGAAGCCCCACAGCTCCATGAGGTCGTTCGGCGCGCCGAGGGCGGGCGGCGCCACCAGCAGCACCTGCGGCGCGCGGCCGCCCGGACCACACTGCGAGGCCCCGACGGCGTCGACGAGCGTGGCCGCTCCCGCGGCGACGTCGCTGGCGCCGACGCCGAACGTCGTCTTGAGGTCGTTGGTGCCGAGCATGATCACCACCACGTCGACCGGGGCGTGGGTCTCCAGGCAGGGCACCAGGTACGCGAGGCCGTTGCGGCCCGGCGAGTACGGGTCGTCGCGCACCGTGGTGCGGCCATTGAGGCCCTCCTCGATCACGCGCGCCTCGCCCTCGAGCAGCCGCGCCAGCACGCCCGGCCACCGGACGTCATAGGGGAAGCGGCCCCCGGTGACCGGATCCGCGCCGTGCGTGTTCGAGTCGCCGTAGCAGAGCACGACCGGCAGATCCGGCATCAATCCGCTCCCTCCCCCACCGCGGGCGTGATGCGTCTCGCCCGCGCCACGCGGGCGGGCCCGCCGGCCGCCACCCGGTCGAGCGCCTCGTTGGCCAGCCGGTCCGCGGTGGCGTTCTGGGCCCGCGGCACGTGCGTGGCGGACCAGCGGCGGAAGCCGCCCAGCAGCTGCTTCGCCTCCGCGTGGAGGGGCGCGAGCTTCGCGTCCTTCACGCGCCAGCGGCCGTGCAGCTGCTCCACGATCAGCTTGGAGTCGAGGAACAGGTCCACCCGCGACGCGCCCAGCCGCCGCGCGAGCTTGAGCGCCTCGATGACGCCCGTCCACTCGGCCACGTTGTTCGTCTGGACGCCGAGCGCCTGGCTGATCGTCGCGTCCGGGGGCGCGAGCGGGTCAAGCGCGTCAGGACGCGCGCCGTTGATCAGGGCCGCGCCGAGCGACGCCGGGCCCGGGTTGCCCCGGGCCGCGCCGTCCGTGCGGATGACCAGGTGCTCGATGACCGGGAGCGTCGCCTCGCTCAGGCCTGGTGCTCCACGATCTTCGAGGAGACCTCGAGGATCGCCTGGGTGATGTGGATCCCGCGCGGACAGGCGTCCGTGCAGTTGAAGATCGTCCGGCAGCGCCACACGCCGTCGCGGTCGGCCAGGATCTCCAGCCGGTCCTCGGCGTGGTCGTCGCGCGTGTCGAAGATGAACCGGTGGGCGTTGACGATCGCGGCGGGGCCGACGTACGACGGCTGCGCCCAGAACGAGGGGCACGACGTGGTGCACGCCGCGCACAGGATGCACTTGGTGGTGTCGTCGAAGACCGCGCGGTCGGTCGGGGACTGGCGCCGCTCGCGGTCGGGGTCGAGGCTGTCCGCCCGCAGGTACGGCTGGACGCTCCGGAACTTGGCGAAGAAGGCCTCCATGTCGACCACGAGGTCCTTCACCACCGGCAGGCCCGGCAGCGGCGCCACCGTGATCCGGCGGGCCTTGAGCTGGTCCACCCGGATCTTGCAGGCCAGGCGGTTGCGCCCGTTGATCAGCATCGCGTCGGATCCGCACACGCCGTGCGCGCAGGAGCGGCGGAACGTCAGCGTGCCGTCCTGCTCGTACTTCACCTTGTGCAGCAGGTCCAGGACGCGGTCCATCGGCCCGCCCTCGACCGTGTAGGCCTCCTCGTGCGGCTTCTGGTCGCGCTCCGGGTCGAAGCGGAGGATGCGCAGTTCGATCTGCATCGTCGTGCCTCCGCTCAGTAGACGCGCGGCTTGGGCTGGAACTTGGTGATCGTCACGGGCTTGTAGTCCAGTGCGACCGCCCCGTCCGCGCCCTTGGTCGCGAGGGAGTGGGTCAGGAAGTTGGCGTCGTCGCGCTCGGGGTAGTCCTCCCGGCTGTGGGCGCCGCGGCTCTCCGTCCGGTTGACGCACGCCGCCACCATGGTCTCGGCGCAGTCGAGCAGGTAGCCCACCTCGCGGGCCTCGAGCAGGTCCGTGTTGAAGGTGGTGCCCTTGTCGTCGATGCTCACGCGCCGGTGGCGGTCCCGCAACTCGGCCACCTTGGCGCGGGCGCGGTCGAGGCCCTCCGCGGTCCGGTAGACCCCGGCGTCGTCCATCATCACGTCGGCGAGCTCCTTGCGGATCGCCTCCTTGCGCTCGCCCTTGGGCTGAGCGCGGAGCGCCTCGATTTCCGCGCGCACCGGGTCAGCGGCCGCCTCGGTCACCTCGGGCATGTCGGCGCCCTTCACGTCGAGCACCATCTGGCGCCCGGCGCGGCGGCCGAACACGAGCAGGTCCACCAGCGAGTTGGTCCCCAGGCGGTTCGCGCCGTGCACCGACACGCAGGCCGCCTCCCCCGCCGCGTACAGGCCGGGCACGACCGTGTTCCTCGCGTCGCGGGTCGCCTGGGCGTGGAGGTTGGTCGGGATGCCGCCCATCGCGTAGTGCGCGGTGGGCTGGATCGGGATGGGGTCCGTGTAGGGCTCGATGCCCTGGTAGACGCGGACGAAGTCCGTGATGTCGGGCAGCTTCTCGTCGATCTTCTTGCGGCCGAGGTGGCGCACGTCGAGATAGACGTAGTCCTTGCCGTTGATGCCCCGGCCGGCGCGGATCTCCTGGACGATGGCCCGGCTGACCATGTCGCGCGGCGCCAGCTCCATGAGCTTGGGCGCGTA
>JAJYGO010000336.1 GCA_021785115.1 Chloroflexota bacterium
ACTTCGAGCCGACGCCGGCGACGCCGTGACAGGAGGCGCAGGACTGCTCGTAGAGGACCTGCCCGGCAGCGGCCCCGGTCAGGGCCGGCGCGGCCGTGGCCGCAGCGGGCGTGGCCGCAGCGGGCGTGGCCGCAGCGGGCGTGGCCGCAGCGGGCGCGTTCGTGGACGAGCATGCGCCAACGACCACGACCAGGGACGCGGTCACCACCAGGGCGGCAAGCTTCTTGCGTGACGGAAACCGTCCCATCATTTCCTCCGTTGCGTCTATCGCTGATGTCGATCCGCTGCCTGGGTAGGCAGGCTGTGCGCAGCACGGGATGCGCGCCCCCCATGGGAACGCTGAGGGCCGAGATCACTGTCACCTCCTTCCGGGGCCGTGTCATCGCAAAACCCCGACGATTGCGTGCGGGTCACCGCAGAAGTGATGCGGACTCCCGCAGACACACCGTCGCAGCAGTTGACCTCCGGCATCCGGGATCGGAGGCTCTGCAGCATGAGAGGGCTGCGGTGCTACATTGCGTCGGGGATGATGGGTTTCGAAGGACACCGATTGCGGGTGCTCCTCGCGGATGATCACGCGGTGGTCCGTGAGGGCACCCGGGAGATCCTCGAGCGGGAGCCGAGCATCTCTGTCGTGGGCGAGGCGTCAGATGGTGCCGAGGCGGTTGCCCTCGCAGTCCGCCTGAGGCCGGACGTTGTCCTGCTTGACCTGAGCCTGCCGGTGCTCAATGGCATCGAGGTGACGCGGCGGATTCTCGCCCGGGTCCCGTCAAGCCGGGTGCTCATCCTGAGCGCCTACGACGACGGCGACTACGTCGCTGCGGCGGTCCAGGCCGGTGCCAGCGGGTACCTGCTGAAGACCGCGCATTCGAGCGAGGTCGTGGAGGCAATCCTCGCCGTTGCGCGCGGCGAGGTCGTACTGCACGAGGCGCCTGCCCATGAGCTGGCTTCGCGATGGACCCAGGGCCTGCGCAAGGAGCGCCTGACGGGCCGTGAGGTCGATGTCCTCCGCTTGGCTTCTCGTGGCCGGCGGACGCGCGAAATCGCGTCCAGCCTCTCGGTCAGTCCCCGGACCGTGGAGGCGGACTTCACCCGCATCTACAGCAAGCTGGGGGTTTCGACGCGGGGCGAGGCGATCGCCCATGCCGCATCCCGCGGCTGGATCAACCTCGAGCAGGAACCCCCGTCGACGTGAGCGACGCGCGTTGGTGATCAGCGAGCCCGCCGAAGTCTCACCGCCCGACCGTGATCGGCTGATCCGATGAGCGGATCCGACGTCGGTCGACGCGTGCGTCATCAACTTGCCTGGGTTGTGGGGTTGTGGGCCCCCCCGGTCGCCCGTCGCGAGTTCTGGCTGGTACAACTGCTGGTCGTGGCGATCGCCGGGGGGCACTCGCTGCTCGATCTCAGGTGGTTCGGGCTGTCGGACAACTTCATCACGCCGATCCCGTCCACGCTGTTCCTGGTCCCGGTGGTGTATGCGGCCCTGAACTTCGGATTGCGTGGATCCGTCCCGACGGCATTGTGGGGCGCGTTCCTGACCGTGCCCAACCTCGTCTGGCTCCAGATCGGGTCGCGCGAGCGTCTGTCCGAGGAGTGGGAGATCATGATCGTGGTGGCCTTGGCATTCTTCGTCGGCCGCCGGGTGGATGAGGAGAAGCGCGCGCGCCACGAGGCGGAGAGCCGAGAGCAGGCACAACGGGTCTCCGAGGAGAAGTTCCGAGGCGTGTTCGACCACGTCGCCGAACCGATCCTGCTGGGCAACAGCGACGGCGTCATCGAGGAGGCCAATCTGGCGGCCGCCCGGATATTCGGGGCGCCGTCGGCTGCGCTGCATGGCCAGCGATTGGCCTCGCTCGTCGGCGCGGACATCCTGGAGTCGGAGATTGTCGGCATCCAAGACGTTCGCCCGCTCAACGTGGCGGGCCAGTCCGAGCCCATCTGGATCGAACCGATCGTCATCCCCTACGTCGATCAGATCGGCGCGACCAGGCTCCAGGTGATGCTGCGCGATGTCACGCTTCGGCACGTGCGCCAGCAGGAGCTCGAGGACTACGCGCGCCAGGTCGTGGCCGGGCGCGAGGCGGAGCGGGGCCGGATCGCACGGGAGCTCCACGATGGGCCGATCCAGTCGCTGGTGATCCTCTGGCGCAAGCTTGATTCGATCAGCGATGCCGATGGCGCTGCACAGGCGACGATCCAGGAAGCGCAGCGGACCACGCGCTCGATCGCCGACGAGCTGCGCCGCTTCAGTCGCGACCTGCGGCCGTCCGTGCTGGACGACCTCGGCCTCAAGACCGCGCTGGCAGCGCAGGTCGACATGTTCGGCCAGCGCACGGGGACCACGGCCCGGTTCCAGTCGATTGGGTCGGAGCGCCGCCTCTCATCGGATCAGGAGCTCGCGCTCCTGCGCATCGCCCAGGAAGCTCTGAGCAACATTGATCGCCACGCGGAAGCGAACAATGCCGTCGTCCGGCTCCGTTTCTGGCCGGACAAGGTGCGGCTCACCGTCATCGACGACGGCAAGGGGATCCCAGCCCAGGTGCCCGCTTCCGAACTGCGCGCGGCAGGCAAGCTCGGCCTGATCGGGATGCAGGAACGGGCTCGACTCGCCCGAGCGACCCTCTCGATCGTGCCAGGTCGGCGGGGTGGTACACGCATCACGGCGGATGTGACCGGGTAGCCGGGAGGGCGGCGTGAAGGGCTCACGGCGCTCTCGATCGCGGCGATGCCCTGGCTCGCCCGCCAGAAGCGCCTGACCGGTGAGGCCCTCGGCAGCCGTGGCGCTGGTCGCCGATGCCCAGCAGACCTTCGCCTGCTGGTACCTCTCCCTGATCACGCTCGCCGGGCTCGTGCTCAACGCCGCGCTCGGCTGGTGGTGGGCGGATCCGGCGGCCGCGCTGGGGCATCAGCGTGTTGCTCGTGCACGAGGGTCTCGAGGCGCTCCGCAGCAAGGGACGACGACTCGTGATGCGGTGGAGCGCGCGACGACCATTCTCCGACGGTGCGTGATGAAATCGCTTCTGGTTCCGGAAGGCGCACGAGTAGCGGGACGGCCGTCCGGCGTGGGTAGCCCGGGTTCTCCCTCTGAGGATAGCTGACAGCGATCGCCTCTCCTGCGACCGACGATCTGGTTTCAGGCGATGAGGTTTCAGCGGGGGTCAATTCCTCCTCGCTCCGACCATACCCGCGTCTCTCCTGTCGAGCCTGACCGGAGATCCGGGCGGGCTATCCGACGGCAGCGAGGACGTCGACCGAGACCGGAAGCCCCGGCCAGCCCGAATCCGTCGTGATCACCCGATCGGCGCCAATCACGACGGCCGTGGCCACGACGAGGGCGTCCGGGAGGCGAAGTCGGCCGGCGTGGCGAGCCCGCAGCTCCGCGGCCGCGCTCGCGATCGCACGGGACGCGGGCTCGATGCGTGCCGGCAGGGCGTCAACGAACGAGTTGACAAGGGCGACGGCTTCGGGACCACGCCGATACGGGGACACGAGACACTCGGCAAAGGCGGACGCCGGGAGCACCAATGTGTCGCCGCGCTGTCGGGCGACGGTGAGGGCGTGAGCGGCTGTTTCGTGGTGGATGTCCGACGGGTCAAGGATCGCGATTATGACCCCCGCGTCGAGGACGGTCAGTCCCACTCGCGTCGGAGCTCGTCGAGTCCACCCGCCGGGTAGACGTCGGGCAGCGCGCCACGGAACTGTTCGATCGGGTCCACGTCCCGGACCAGGATGACTTCGCCCGGCCCACGCACCTCCGTCCGCAGGCGGTCACCCGTCTGGATGCCGGCTCGGCGGAGAGCATCAATGGGCAGGGTGACCTGGTGCTTCGCGCTCACTCGCGTGTACCCGCGACGACGTGGTTCCTTTACTTGTCGCTTCATGAGTAAAGACTAGCAGCCGCTCCGGCCCGAGGCAAGCGCTCACGCGGGGCAATCGAAATCGTCGTCTTGACTCCTCTCGCCCCGACCAGACTGACCTCATCGCCCGCAGAACCCGCGGCCGATGAGGTCTGGGTGCCCCAGCCGTGCCCGCCGGCTCTTTGACAGCCATCCGAGCGCGTGGGGGTCGGAATCCCCGATCCGATCATGCGGCGGCACCGTGGTACTGGTGGATCAGCTCGCCGAGGAGATCCCGGCGGCGAACAGTGCGCGTGCTGACCGGGACCGGGACCCAGGCTTTCGGCCAGCGGCGAGGCGAGGTCGAGGGCGCGATGTGGGCGCCCGCGGCTGTGGCGCTCAGCGCAGGGCCGGAGCGTCCCGATGAGCACGAGAACGCAGACCGTCGGAGCAGGGTGCGGGATCGTCGTCGCTCCGACGCGGACCCCGATCTTGCGCAACTCGCCCTCGATCCAAACGCAGCCCCAGCGGGGGTTCTCCCGGGCGAGCCGGAGGATGAGCGCACGGATCGCGGCATCGATCCGTGGCCGGCCAGCGCGACCGGTCTTGCGGTATGTCCACTTACACCGCACGAGCTCGGGATGCACCGGAGGCGGGTCGCCGGAGTGACGAGAAAGGCGACCCAGCGGTCCCGCGGGATGACCCGGCTCGCCGCCGCGAGGATGACCCGCCGGCGGCTGACGGTCATCCTTCCGTCGAGCGCTGGTCAGGTCCGCGGCGAGCATGGCTGCCCGTCGAACGATGGGGACGATCAAGCCGGACTCGCACGCCCCGGCGAACTCCGCCTCTGAGACGGGCTGACGAAGACCGTCCCGTGGAGTTCTGCGATGTGGCGCTCGGTGACCGCGACCGCTCCGGCGCCATCGTGCGCCGCGATCGCATCGACGAGTGCCTCGTGCTCGCGGTTCGACGCACGGAGGTAGGAGATCGGGTAGGGGACGTAGAAGCGGAAGAGTCGGGCCAGCGTTTCGGCGAGCGCGCGGGTCGCACCGGATGATCCGGCAATGGCCGCCACGTCGAGGTGGAACCTCGGGTCGATCGCCCGGAAGCCGACCCAGGACTCGGCCTCGTCCATGGCCCGCACGAGCTCACGCAGCCGCGCGATGTCAGCCGCGGTCGCCCTGCTGGCGGCGAGGTGCGCGGTA
>JAJYGO010000266.1 GCA_021785115.1 Chloroflexota bacterium
ATCCGCACTTCGGCTCGGCCCCGATGTTCCTCGTCGTGGACACCGAGACTCGCGAGACGCGGCCGGTCGTGAACGGTGCCTGCGAGCACGCGCACGGCCACTGCCAGCCGCTGGCGGGGCTCGCGCAGGAGCGCGTCGACGCGGTCGTCGTGGGCGGCATCGGACCGGGCGCGCTCGAGCAGCTCCGGCGTGCCGGCATCCCCGTCTACCGGGTGCCCGCCGGGACGGTCCGCGAGGCGATCGACGCCATCGCGCAGGGTGCGCTGAAGCCGGTCCCGGAGCAGGTCGGCGTCGGCGAGGGCATCGGTTGCGCGGGCCACGGCCACGGCCACGACCATGGGCACGGGCCCGGGCACGACGCCGGCCGGGGGCTCGTCCGCGAGCTCGGTGGACCGCATCGACACCGCCACCACGGAGAGTGAGGCGGTCGCGCACCGGCGAGCGTCCCGGCTCCGCGCCGCCGGGCGCCCGCGATGCGGGCATGGCGCACCGCCTGGCGATCGGTGCGTTCCTCCGCGGCGGAGGAGAGGCCTCTGCTCGCCCCGCGCGGCCGCGGATCACACCTCGACGGGCTTGACCACCAGCACCGCAGCCATCACGACGAACACCATCGTCTCCGACGCTGGGCCCCAGAAACGCCCGGTCACCGCCATCACCATTCCGAGCGCGAAGGCCGCCGCGAAGGTGCCGCGCAGGCTCCCCGGGCCTCCCACCAGCACGACCGCGAAGCTGACCAGGAGGACGTGAAATCCCATGTACGGGTGGAGCGTCGTGATCGGCGCGTAGAGGATCCCACCCAGGGCAGCCAGGCAGCTCCCGATCACGAACACGAGCGAGAAGTACCTGTCCACCCGCAGGCCGAGGCTCCGCGCCGCGTCCTTGTCCTCCAGACCCGCGACGACGACCTTCCCCACCACCGTCCGGCGGAAGAAGATCTCGAGGCCGACGAACACGGCGGCGGCGGTCGCGATGATGACCAGCCGATAGACCGGGATGTCCACTCCAGCGAGCGCCACCTGCCGGTGGATGGGATCCGAGAGCGGGATGGGGGTCGCTCCGAAGATCCACTTCAGGAGGTCCACCCCGATGAGCAGCACGGCGTAAGTCGCGATGATGGCGTAGTCGATCGACTGGCCGTACAGCCGCCGGATGAGGAAGCGCTCGATGGCCCACGCCACCGGGATGGTGGCCAGCACGCCGGCGATCGCGGCCGGGATGAAGCCGACCCGAGCCTGCAGCGCCGTCATGAGCACGTACGGGCCGAGGGTGTACACGAGGGCGTGGGCGAAGTTGACGATCCGCATCGTCCCGAAGGTGAGCGAGAGCCCGATCGAGATGATGTAGAAGATGCCACCGATCGTGAGGCCGAAGGCGATGGTCCCGATCACGGCTTCACCTCCGGCCGCTCGCCCGCGACGCGAGCCGCCAGCCAGCCCCACAGGCCGGAGCGAAAGCGGAAGACGAGCACCAGGAGCGCGACGCCGAGGAACATCTCCCAGCGCTGGACGTAGTTCGAGATCAGCATGTAACCGACGCCTCCGACCAGCGCGCCGTGGACGCTCCCTGCGCCGCCGATGAGCGTCGCGAAGATGACCTCCACGTTGCGCGTCGGGTCGATGAAGCTCGGGTTGACGAACTTGTAGTTCAGGGCGGAGAGGCCACCGGCGAAGGCCGCGATCGTCGTGGAGAGCACGAACGCCAGGTACTTGTGACACCCGCTGTCGTAGCCCAGGAACGCCACCCGGGGCTCCTTTTCCTTGATGGCCCGGAGCAGGATCCCGAACGGCGATCCGGTCAGGCGCTTCACGAGCCAGAACGCCAGGAGCAGCGAGGCGAGCGAGAGGCCGAACATGTGGTACTTGTCGCCGAGGTCCAGCGGCCCGACCCGGCTGAACGTGGCCGAGGTTCCGTCCTCCCCTCCGGTCCACCGTGCCAGCGCGATCAAGGCCAGGAAGTACCCCACCTGGTTGAAGGCGAGGTTGATGAGCGCGAAGCAGGCGCCCGTGGTCCGGACGACGATGGGCCCGAGGAGGAGCCCGACGGCTGCGCCGCTGCCCAGCGCCGCGAGCAGCGCGAGGAGCGGGTTTGGCGAGAGCTGCGTCGCGCACAGGGCCGCCGCGTACGCGCCCGTGCCCAGGTAGAGCATGTGCCCGAAGGACAGGCGCCCCATGTGGCCGTACAGCAGGTCGAAGGCGAGCACGAAGACACAGAAGATGACGAAGTCGGTCGTGCGTTGGAGCCGCAGGAACGACGGCATCAGCAGGAAGACCGCCGCCACGATCAGGAGGTCGAGCTGGCGCATCCGCCGGAGCAGCCTGTCGCGCATGGTCGGCACCTAGAGATACGCCTCGAGGTTCGATCGGTCCTGGATGTCGGGGGACCGTGTGAGCTCGGCCGGGATGCGGCCCTCCTTCATCGCGTAGACGCGGTCCGCCAGCTGGCGGACGACGGCGAGGTTCTGCTCGACGATGAGCATCGACACGGTGCCCTTCGTCTCGCTCAGCACGTGGAAGACCTCCTCGATGGTCCCCGCCGCGAGCCCCTCGGTCGGCTCGTCGATGAGCAGGAGACGTGGCCGGCCGATCAGCGCACGCCCGATCAGGAGCAGCTGTCGCTGGCCGCCGGAGAGCCCGCCGGCCGGGCTGTCGAGGAAGCGCGCGATGCGCGGATGGATCCCGATCACGCGGTCGATCGCGGCGGGGAGCGGCACGCCGGCGGCATACGCGGCCAGCTGGATGTTCTCGCGCACCGTGAGGCGTGTGAAGACGCGCTTGTCCTGGAAGACGTAGCGGACGCCCCGCCGGGCCAGCTCCTCCGCGGGCAGCCCCGCCACCTCCGACCCGTCGAGGCGCACCGAACCTCCGGTCGGGCGGAGGAAGCCGGCGATCGCCTTCAGGAGGGTCGTCTTGCCGGCGCCGTTGCGGCCGACCACGAACACCATCTCGCCCTGGTCGAGCCGCACCCCGACCTGGTGGAGCACGCGGGCGTTGCCGTACGCGACCTCGAGGCCCGTGACGTCGAGCAGCATCGTCAAGCCCCTGCCCGGGTGGGAGGGCCGTGCTGCACGAGGGCGGGCCGGACCTCGTCGCCCCAGTACACCTTGCGCACGACCGGATCGGCGAGGATGGCGTCCGGTGGCCCGTCCGCGATCAGCCGTCCCTCGTGCATGACGCTGAGCCGTGAGACGAGGTCGAGGACGTGGGAGATCTTGTGCTCGATGATGACCAGGGAGAGAGAGCCGCGGAGGCCGCGAACGAGCGCGAGCACCTCCAGGATCTCCCCGTCGGAGAGGCCCGCGAGAGGTTCGTCCAGCAGGAGGACGCGTGGCTTCAGCGAGAGCGCCATCGCGATCTCCAGCTTCCGCTTGTCTCCGTACGACAGCGCCGACACAGGAGTCGGTGCGCGATCGGCGAGCCCGACGCGCTCGAGTGCCGCGAGCGCATCGCGCTGCGTCTGGGTCGAGCGTGCGTGGCCGAGGAGGAAGGAGAGGGCCCCCGGGCGCGGGTCCCGCGCGTGGAGCACCGACAGCACGAGGTTGTCGATCGCCGGCAACGACTCGAAGACCGAGACGAGCTGGAACGTGCGCACCAGCCCCAGGCCGACGCGCTGATCGGCGCGGGTGGCGGTGACGTCGCGCCCCTCCAGCATGACCGCGCCGGACGTGGGCCGGTGCAGCCCTGTCAGCAGGTTGAAGAGCGTGGACTTGCCGGCGCCGTTGGGACCGATGATGCCGGCGGCCTCGCCGAGCTCCAGGCGATAGCTGACGTCGGTGACGGCGGCGAAGTCGCCGAAGCGCTTGCCGACGCGGCGGCTCTCCAGGACCGTGCTCAT
The DNA here is from genome assembly GCA_021785115.1 of Chloroflexota bacterium. Next base: position 3,832 of record JAJYGO010000266.1, read on the forward strand.
GCGCCCGCCCGGGGCAGAGGAACGGTCGCGAGGGAGGGTACCCCCGCGACCGCGCCGGTGCGCTGCTAGTAGCCGAGGTCCTTCAGCGGCGGCAGGTACTCCTCGCCGGTGTAGGCGCCGACCACCTTGACGAGGTCCCACTTCGGGTCCTTGCGCTCCTTGGGACCCTTCCCGACGACGACGAAGGCGCTGTACTTGAACTGCGCCTGGTGATCCTGGCGCCAGGTGGCGTGTCCCTTGACCGAGTCGAAGGAAGGGTGGGCGGTGAGGGCCCGTGCCACGTCGGCCGCCTTGCCGCCCTGCGCGAGCTGGAGGCCACGCAGCGCCTCCTGCGTCCCGATGTAGGCCATCACCGAGTAGGGATCGGGCGGGTACTTGTAGACGGCCGTGAACTTCTCGGTGAACGCCTTGCCACGAGCCACGAGCTCGGCGTCGCCGAAGCCGCCCAGGTCGTGGTACCAGCTCATCAGCGCGTAGACGCCCTCCAGCGCCTCGGCGGGCACGCCGCTGCCGAACACGTTCGTCATCCAGTCGAACCAGATCGTGGTCCGCGACTTGAGCCCCGTCTCGTACGACTGCTTGAGGACGTTGATGGCGTCGGTCCCCCAGTGCGCCAGCATCACCACGTCGGGCTTCATCTCGCTGATCCGGGTCAGGTAGGGCGTGAAGTCGCTCGTGCCGACGGGCGACTCGAGGTACTCGACCTTGAGCCCCAGCCTGTCGAACGCCGCCTTGGCGCCGCGCCACTGATCCTGGCCGAACGCGTAGGCGGGGCCGAAGAAGACCACCTTCTTGGCGCCGAGCTTGGTCACGACGTAGGTCGCGCTCGCATAGCCGGCGGAGTATGCGCTGCCGTGCACCGCGAAGGTCGAGGGGGCCATCTCGTCCTTCGCGAACATTCCCAGGGCGACGACGTTGACCGGGAAATATGGCACGGGCGACTGCTTCACCTGCTTGTTGAGCGCGGCGCTGATGGGCGCGAAGGTCTGGCCGATCACGGCGTCCACCTTGTCCTCGTCCAGCAGCTCGCGGAATCGGCGGATGGCGACGTCCGGCTTGGTCTCGTCGTCCTTGACGACGTACTCGACCTTGACCTTGTCCTTGCCCAGCTGCAGCCCGCCGGCGGCGTTCACCTCGTCGACCGCAAGCTTGGCTCCGTCGAGCTGGACCGGGCCGACCGGCGACGCGGCACCGGTGAGGCCGAACATGAAGCCGAGCTTGACCGACTTCCGCGGCGCGTCCGCCGCGCGAGCCTCGCCGGCCAGCAGCGTGGCGGCGAGCAGGGCGCCTGTCAGCAGTCCACGGTTCCTGTGTGCCATGGGGATCTCGCTCCGGGTGCGCGTGAGCGTCACGCGATGGCGGCCAGGAACTCGGCCGAGGTCATCACGCGCCCGATCTTGGGGAAGATCACCTGCTCCGCGTACTCCTGCTCGCGGTCCGTGTCCGTCCCGGTGCAGTCCCTGATGACGATGACGCGATAGCCCAGATCGTACGCCGAGCGTGCCGACGACTCGACGCACCAGTTCGTGTGGAACCCGCAGAACGCCACGTGCTCGATCTCGTTGGCGCGCAGCAGGTAGTTCAGGGCGGTCGAGTGGAAGGCGTCGAGGGTGAGCTTCCCGCGAATGACGATGTCACCTTCCTTCGGCGTCAGGGGAGCCACGATCTCCGGCCCCGGGGTCCCCTCGAGCCACGCCCCGGTTCCCCAGTCCGCCTTCATGCGGCACTCGAGCCCGCGCAGCCCGTCGCGTCCCGGCCCGCCCTCCTTCAGCTCGGGGAAGCCCTTCTTGAAGGGCTGGAAGGGGACGTAGAAGAGCTTCACCTTGCCCCGAGCGCTCTCGGTCAGCGCGACGAGGTTCTGGATCACGTTGCGCCGCTTCAGCTGCTCGGCGATGTACTGGTACATCGTGCCACCAGGGCTCAGGAAGTCGTTCTGGGGCTCGATCATGACGATGGCGGTCTTCTCTCTCGGCAGCTTCGACATGGCCTCTCCTTCGCGGTGGGTGCTTCGACTCGGACCGGGGTCGGTCCCTCCTAGCCGGCGTCCAGCTTCTTCTCGGCGAACATCCCTTCGCGGATGGCCTGGATGACGCGCTGGTTGTGGGCGCGGAACGCGATCTCGGCGCGCTCCGGGTCGTGTGCGCGGAGCGCCTCCAGCAGGAGCGCGTGGTCCCGGTACAGCTCGTCGAGGATCTTCTCGATGTGCAGCCCGATCGGCCGCATCTTCGCCTTGATGCGCTCCAGCATCTCGCGCAGGTACGGGTTGCCGCACGCCTCGTACACGACGGCGTGGAACTCGAAGTCACTCCGGGAGTAGCCGATCAGATCGGCGCGCGTGACCAGCTGGCCCTGAGCGTCGAGCAGCGCCTCCATCCGCGCGAGGGCAGCTGGCGTGATTCGCACCGCTGCGAGCCGCGCCGCGCTCGCCTCCAGGATCTGCCGCACCGCGTAGAGATCGAGCGCCTGCTCCGCGGTGAGCTCGGCGATGAAGACGCCGCGGTTCGGGACGTGGACGAGCAGCCCTTCCTGCTGGAGCCGGTACACGGCCTCCCAGAGCGGCGTTCGGCTCACGCCGAGCTCGCGCGACAGCTCCTCCACGTTGATGCGCTTCCCGGGCTCGAACCGGTGGTTGGCGATCATCTCGTTCAGGATCGCGAGCACCTGCTCGCCGAGCTTCGAGCGCTGGACGCGACCGGTGTGCACGCGGCGACATTTCACGAAACACGAAGCACGATTCACAGACGCAAAGCGCCGCACGCCGAGGCGCTATGCCGATCAGGTCAATCGGTCTGGGTCCCCGGAGTCGGCGGCGCTGGTGTCCCGGCGCTCCCGGGCGGCGAGCGTCGAGGGCTCAATCGAACAGGGCGGCCCGCATCGAGAGCGACGCCCAGTCGAAGCCATCGACGGGGAAGCGGACCGCGCCCCCGGGCGTGCTCGCTCCCGCCGTGTAGAGCAGCGGCAGGTAGTGGTCCGGGCTGGGGTGGGACAGCTTCCCGGCGTCGGTGTGGAGCGCGTGGACCAGCGCGTCGTGATCGCCGCCGGACAGCGCGCGGGCGATCCCGGCGTCGAACTCCAGCGCCCAGGCCGGAGGGCGCGTCTCGCCGCGGGCGTGCGCCGTGAAGGCGTGCCGCAGGTTGTGGACGACGTTTCCGCTCCCCAGGATGAGGACGCCCTCGTCGCGAAGCGGGGCGAGCGCGCGGCCCATGGCCAGGTGCTCCGCCGGCGCGCGGTGGGCGTCGATGCTCAGCTGGACCACCGGGACGTCCGCCGCCGGGCACAGATGGACGAGGACGCTCCAGGTGCCGTGGTCGAGGCCCCAGCCCGTGGTGGGCGAGGCACGGTGCCCGGTGAGGAGCGCCGCGGCGCGCCTGGCGAGCGCCACGTCGCCGGGCGCCGGGTACAGCACCTGGTACAGCGCCTCCGGGAAGCCGCCGAAGTCGTGGATCGTCTCGGGGTGCTCCTCGGCGGTCGTGAAGGTGCCGTCGACGTACCAGTGCGCCGACACGGCGAGGATGGCCTTCGGCCGCGGCAGGGCGGTCGCGAGCGACCGGAACGCCCGGCTCCAGGCGTTGTCCTCGACGGCGTTCATCGGCGAGCCGTGGCCCACGAAGAGGACGGGCATGCGCGCCGGCGTCTCGGGGCTGGGTGGGCGTCCGGGCATGGCGATCGGCGGGTGGAGCCGTCGGCTCACGGCCTGGCGAACGTACCGGCCTGAAGCTCGTGGAGGGTCTGGGCTATCTCTTCCACGGTGTTCATCACGAAGGGGCCGTAGCGGACCGCCGGCTCGTGCAGCGGCTGCGCCGAGAGGAGGAGGAATCGTGCCGGCGCGGCGCCGGCGCGCACGCGGACCACGTCGCCGTCCTCGAGGATCGCGAGGCGAGGCGAGGGCACGGCCTTGCCCTGTCGGGCCGAGGCTCCGCCCACGGTGACCTCGCCGCCGTGGACGTACAGGAGACCGGTGTGGCCCCTGGGCACCGGCTGCTCGAAGCTCTTCCCGGCCGCCAGCGACACGTCGAGGCAGGTGGGATCGGCGTGGATCTCACGCACCGCGCCCGACACGCCGTCCACCTCCCCGGCGATGACGCGGACCCGGGCCCCGCCCGGCGTGGCGACCTCCGGGATCTTCGCCGAAGGGACGTCCTGGTAGCGCGGGGCGGTCATCTTCAGCTTCCGGGGCAGGTTCACCCAGATCTGGAAGCCGTCGAGCCGCTTCGGCCCTGCGTGGGGCATCTCCTCGTGCAGGATGCCGCGGCCGGCCGTCATCCACTGCACGTCGCCCGCGCCGATCGTCCCGGCGTTGCCGATGCTGTCCCGGTGCGTGACGTCGCCGTCCAGCACGTAGGTGATGGTCTCGATGCCCCGGTGCGGGTGCATGGGGAAGCCGGCGATGTAGTCGTCTGGGTTCTCCGAGCCGAAGTGGTCGAAGAGGAAGAACGGGTCGAGGTGATCGAGCGTGGGGGTGGCGATGCTGCGCCTGAGTTGGACCCCTGCGCCGTCACGGGCCTGCATGGGAACCACGACTTCCTTCACGAGTCGTTCCTTCATCGCCTCCTCCTGTGCCAGGGACCGCGAGCGTTGCACCTGGCAGGCCAGCGCGTCGCCTCGCGCGACGGCCCGGAATCCAGGGCCTTTCCGGGCGCGGCACCGCCGACACCGGGTCATCCTGAGCCGGTGCGGCTCACTTCGGCCTCGCGGCGCACCGGGACGAGAAGTCGGAGAGCACGGTCCGCGCGACGGCGGCTCGGGCCGTCCCCCGGGGCGCGACACCGACACGGGACGATCCGGCGGCGCTCCCGGGGGTGGTCGACGCGTGACGCAGCGGTCAGTGCACCCGCTGCGGGCGCTCCACGAACATGTACGGGCGCGCGTCGAGCCACTGCCAGCCGTCGCGGCTCCTCCGCGCCAGCACCACCAGGTGCAGGGTGGCGTCGCCGCGCGTGCCGTCCGGTCTCCGGAGGCCCTTCACCTCGTGGTCGAGGTCGAGTAGCACGCAGTCGGCGCCGACCGACCGCGCGTCGGTGATCGCGAACCGCGACGTCGAGCCGTGCAGGATCGTCTGGGAGTCCTCGCCGTAGACGCTTTCGATCTCGGCCCGCCCCCTCCCGTGCTGGCCGCTGGGCGTGAGGAGCGTGCCGTCCTCGGCCCAGAACGACGCGACCTCCCGCGCGTCGTGCCGGTTGAAGGCGTCGTTGAACTTCCGGAGCGTGCTCTCCAGCGAGTGCTCCACCTGCGGTTGCTGCCCCGCTCCCTGCATCGTCTCGTGCTGCATGTGGCACCTCCACTTCGAGAGGCCGTCGCTGATGCTCCGGGTCGCGGCACCACGCCAGTCTCATCGGGGACGTAAATGGTCGCTCCGGCGGGCGCGCGCCACGGACGGGATCCGGCCGGCGGCCCGGTCGCTACGGCACCCTGACCTCAACCTCGCGGACGCCCTCGACGCTCTCGAGCGCGGCCGTCAGCGCGCCGAGCGCGAGCGACTCGGGGAAGAGGACGTCGAACGACAGGAGCGTCCGGGCCTTCGCGAGATCCTTGTGGTAGTCGACCTCGAGGGGCCTCGCCTGCAGCGGGAGCAGGGCGCCGGCCACGAGGTCCACGGGATCGCGCGTTGCTTCTGGTGCCGCGTCGAGCGTGAGCTCGACCCGTCGGCGCACCACCTTCTTGTCCTCGAGGGCGCGGAGGAAGGTCAGGGCCAGGAGCCCGAGGAGGGTCGCGTAGAGGCTCTCCACGTACATTCCGGAACCCGCGCAGAGCCCGATGGCGGCGACGAGCCACAGCCCGGCGGCGGTCGTCAGGCCCTGCACCGTCGCCCCGGTCCGGAGGATCGAGCCGCCGCCCAGGAACCCGACCCCCGCGACGACGGAGGCGGCGATGCGCGACGTGTCGACGGTCACCAGCTGGCCCGGGACGTATCGCTGGAAGTAGACGAAGTGCGTCGAGACGACCATGAAGGTCGCCGATGCCATCGACACGATGAAGTGGGTCCGCAGCCCGGCCTGTCTCCTGTGGATGTCCCGCTCGATGCCGATGATGCCGCCCAGCACGGCGGCGAGGCTGATCCTCAGCACCATCTCCCAGTGAGTGACCATCCGGCACCTCGTTCCCGGCGGCGGTCCGCGGCCAGTGCGCCGCGGAGGGGCTGGGGGCCGCTGCGCCGAGCCTAGCGCGTTCCCGGATCACGTCCATCTCCGCGGCGCAGGACGCCGGCGGCATCTCGTCCCGCCGTGCGCGACGGGTGGGCGATTCGCGTTGCCTGGCCGGTGGGGGCGTCGTACCATTCCTCATCAGCCGGAGCGTGATCCCGTGGTGAGGGTGGCGGCCGTCCAGCTCGACATCGTCCTCGGGGATCCGGCGCGCAACCGCGATGCGCTGGTGGCCCGGGCGGACGCCACCGACGCCGAGCTGATCGTCTTCCCCGAGTGCTCCAACTCCGGGTACGGCTTCCCCGACGTGGACGCCGCGCGTGTCCATGCCGAGGCCGTTCCGGGCCCCACCACCGACGCGCTCCAGGCGGTGGCGAGGGCGCGCCGGCGGACCATCGTGGTGGGCCTGCTCGAGCGCGACGGCGCGGCGCTCTTCAACGCGGCGGCCGTGCTGACGCCCGACGGGGCCGTCGGGAAGTACCGCAAGGTCCACCTGCCGTTCCTCGGGCTGGACCGGTTCACGTCGGGCGGCGCCGCCTTCCCCGTGTTCGACACGCCGGTGGGCAGGGTCGGCGTCCAGATCTGCTACGACCTCCGCTTCCCCGAGGCGTCGCGGTCGCTGGCCCTCGACGGCGCCGAGATCCTGGCGGTCCCGACCAACTGGCCGCGCGGTGCCGAGGCGATGCCGGACCACCTGGTCACCGCCCGCGCCGTCGAGAACCGCGTCTTCGTCGTGACGGCCAACCGCGTCGGCGCGGAGGGCGGCGCTCCCTTCATCGGCCGCTCGGCCGTCGTGGACCTCCGCGGGAGCACGCTGGGGGCGCTCGGCGACCGCGCGGGCGTGCTGGTCGCCGAGATCGATCCGGCCCTGGCCCGCGACAAGCGCGCCGTCCACCGGCCGGGGGAGTACGAGATCGACCTCTTCGCCGACCGCCGCCCCGCCGCTTACGGCGCCCTGACCCGGCCGCGGCGCGATGCTTGAGCTCCTCTTCCAGCAGATCGCGAACGGGGTCGTCCTCGGGAGCACCTACACCCTCGTCGCCGTCGGCCTGACGCTGATCTACGGCATCCTCGAGATCGTGAACTTCGCCCACGGCGAGTTCTACATGGTCGGGGCCTTCATCGCGTTCCTGGCGGTGCGCCGCGCCGGCGTGCCGTACCCCGCCGCCATCGTCGTCGCGGCGGTGGGGAGCGCGCTGTTCGGGTACGCGGTCGAGCGGCTCCTCGTCCGGCCGCTCGTCCGCCGCGCCGCGCCGCCCGTCAACGGCGTCCTCCTGACCGTGAGCCTCTCCACCTTCCTGGTGTCCGGCTTCGCCTGGATCTTCGGCGCCGATCTGCAGCAGATCCCGTCGCCGTTCGTCTCCCGGGTGGTCCGCGTGGCGGGCGTGTTCCTGACCGTGCAGCGGCTGGTGGTGCTGGTGGTGGCCGTGCTGCTCATGGCGCTGCTCGGCTACGTGGTGAAGTACACCTCGCTCGGCCGGCAGATGCGGGCGACGGCGCAGAACATCGAGGCGGCCCGGATCGTGGGCGTCCCCGTCGACCGCGTCTTCGCCTCCACGTTCATGATCGGGGCGGGCCTGGCCGGCGTCTCCGGGGCGCTCGTGGGCGCCATGTTCGTCGTCGAGCCGACGATGGGCCTCGCGGTCGCCGTCAAGGCGTTCGTGGTCGTGATCGTCGGCGGCATGGGGAGCATCGCGGGATCGATCGTCGCCGGCTTCGGGCTCGCGCTCGTGGAGACCCTGGCCGGCGCCCTGCTGCCGGCCGAGTTCATCGACATCGTCGCCTTCTCGGTCATGATCGTGATCCTGCTCACCCGGCCGGCGGGGCTCTTCGGCGCGAAGGCGGTCCGCCGTGCGTGACCGGCGGGCGATCGCGGCCGGCGCGGCGCTCGCGGCCGCGGCGGCGCTGCCGCTGCTCCTGCGCGAGCCCTACCTCCAGCACGTGCTGGTCGCCTGCGCCATCAACGCCATCCTGGCGGTCAGCCTCGGCCTCGTCATCGGCTCGCTCGGGGAGCTGTCGCTGTCGCACGGTGCGTTCTACGGCATCGGCGCCTACGCCTCGGCGCTGCTCGCCCGGAACCTGGCCCTGCCGCTCGTGGTCTCCATGCCGCTGGGCACCCTGGCGGCGCTGGTCGCGGGCGTGCTCATCGGCGTCCCGGCCCTCCGCCTGAGCGGGCACTACTTCGCGATCGCCACCCTCGGGTTCCAGGGCATCGTGATCCTCCTGATCACCAACCTGGTCGGGCTCACCCGCGGCCCCATGGGCCTGTCGGGCATCCCGGCGGCGGGGCGCCTCCCGCTGCTCGGCGTGTCCCTGGGCGGGAAGGCCGCCTACTACGAGCTCGCGCTGCTGGTGCTGGCGGCGGTGGTGATCCTGCTGTCCAACCTGATGCGGTCGAGGTTCGGCCAGGCGTTCCTCGCCGTCCGGGACGATCCGCTCCTCGCCGCCTCGGTGGGGATCCGGACGCGCCGCTACCGGCTGCTGGCCTTCACCATCAGCGCCGGGTGCGCGGGGGCGGCCGGCGCGCTCTACGCGCACTACGCGCTCTTCATCAGCCCGGACTCGTTCAACCTGGCGGAGTCGGTCTACGTGGCGACCATGGTGATCATCGGCGGCAAGGCGACCCTCGGCGGGGCGATCGTCGGCGCCGTCCTGCTCACGATCCTGCCGGAGGTGCTGCGCGTCGCCGGGCAGCTGCAGTTCGTGCTGTACGGCCTCGTCGCCATGCTGGTGGTCATCTACATGCCCGGCGGGATCGTGGGGCTGGGCCTGGGCCGCGCGCGGCGGCGGGGCGCGGCCGCGGCGCCCGGCGCGGAGTGAACGTGCCCGAGCTGCTCGCCATCGAGCACGTCACCAAGCTCTACGGCGGGCTCGCCGCCAACGCCGACGTGTCGTGCGCGGTCGCCGCCGGCGAGATCGTGAGCCTCATCGGGCCGAACGGCGCCGGGAAGACCACGCTCTTCAACGTGGTGACGGGCGTGGAGCGCCCGGAGCGCGGGCGGGTCCGCCTCGAGCGCCGCGACATCACCGGCCTGGAGCCGCAGGAGGTCGCGCGCCTCGGCGTCGTCAGATCCTTCCAGCAGACGAAGGTCTTCCCGGAGGCGACGGTCGCGGCGGCGGTGGCCGTCGGCCGTCACCTGTACGACCGGACCGGCCTGTGGGCGGCCGCGCTCTCCACCCGCGCCGCCCGGAGAGCGCGGGAGGAGTCGCGCGAGGACGTGGCGCGCGTGCTGGCCCTGCTCGGCATGTCGAGCCGCGCCGGCGCCGTGGCGCGCAGCCTCCCCTACGGCGACCAGAAGCTCCTCGGGATCGCCATCGCGCTGGCGGCCCGGCCTCGGCTGCTGCTCCTCGACGAGCCCGCGGCGGGGATGAACGCCCAGGAGGCGGCGCGGGTGATGGAGATCATCCGCACCATCCGCGACACCGGGGTCACCGTCGTCCTGGTCGAGCACAACATGCGGCTGGTGATGGGCGTCTCCGATCGCGTCCTCGTGCTCGACCACGGGGAGCTGATCGCGCAGGGCCCGCCCGAGGAGGTGCGCCACAGCCCGCAGGTGATCGAGGCCTACCTGGGGAGGGCGGCGCGTGCTTGAGCTCGCCGACGTGCACGTGGGGTACGGCGCCGTGCCGGCGGTCCGGGGCGTCTCGCTCCACGTGGGCCCGGGCGACATCGTGGTCCTCCTCGGGGCGAACGGCGCCGGCAAGACCACCACCCTCAAGGCCATCCACGGCCTGGTGCGGCCGCGGCGCGGCAGCATCCGGATGGAGGGGCGGGAGATCGCCGGCGCGCGCCCCGACCAGGTGGTGGCGTCCGGGATCGCCCTCTGCCCCGAGGGGCGCCAGGTGTTCCCCGCCATGACGGTCCTGGAGAACCTGGAGGTCGGCGCGGTGGCGCGCCCCGACCCGCGCGGCGTCCGGGAGCGGCTGGACGAGGTGCTGGCGCTCTTTCCCCGCCTGGCGGAGCGGCGGCGCCAGGCCGCCGGCAGCCTCTCCGGCGGCGAGCAGCAGATGCTCGCCATCGGGCGCGCGCTGATGGCGCGGCCCCGGCTGCTCATGCTCGACGAGCCGTCGATGGGGCTCGCGCCGCTGATCGTGGAGCACATCTTCGAGATCATCCGGGCCGTCAACCGGCGCGGGGTCTCCATCCTCCTCGTCGAGCAGAACGCGCAGCTGGCGCTGGAGGTGGCCCAGCGCGGCTACGTGCTCGAGAACGGCGTGCTCGCCCTGCAGGGGCCGGCGCAGGACCTGGCGCGGGACGAGCACGTGAAGGAGGCCTACCTGGGCGTCTAGGCGAGCCGCACCCGAGGCGCCGCCGGGCGGCGGCGCCTCGCCGGCACGCGCCCCGGATCCTCCCGCCGAACGGCAGTCGAACGACGTGACCACGAAAGCGAGGAAGCCATGACGAGACTCATCGCGACGCTGCTGGCCGCAGGACTCGCGCTGTCGGCGCGGGCCGCCGAGGTCAAGATCGGGGTCGTGCTGCCCTTCACGGGGCCCGTCGCCTCCGACGGCCTCCGCACCTTCAACGGCATCCAGCTCGCCGTGAACGAGCTCAACGCGAAGGGGGGCGTCTCGCTGGGCGGCGGGAAGGCCAGGATCGAGCTCGTGAAGGAGGACAGCACGTGCAACCCGCGCCTCTCCGTGGCCGCGACGGAGAAGCTCATGACGCGCGACCGGGTCTCGGCGGTCATCGGCGACTTCTGCAGCACCTCCACCCTGGCGTCGTCGGAGGTGGCGAAGCGGAGCGAGGTCGCCCTCGTCACCCCCATCTCCATCGCGCCGTCGATCACGAAGGCCGGCAACTCCTTCATGTTCCGGACCTGCGACAACTCCGACATGATGGCGCGCGCCTTCGCCGACTTCGCGGTCAAGAAGCTCGGCGTCAAGAAGTGGGCGTTCCTGGCGCGGAACGACGACTACGGCCGCGGCGCCGTCGAGTCGCTCACGCCGCTCATCAAGAAGGCCGGCGGCTCGGTCGTCGCCGTGGAGTACCACCCCCAGGGCGCCACCGACTACTACACGCTCCTCACCAAGATCCGCGCCGCCCGGCCCGACGGCCTGGCGCTGGTCGCGAACTCGGCCGAGCACTCGATCGCGACCAACCAGGCCGCCGAGCTGGGGATGAGCAAGGAGGTCCGGCTGCTCGATCCGACCAGCGCCTACTTCAACCCGGACTTCCTGCGGATCACCGGGAAGAACGCCGACGGGATGATCGGCCCCACGCGCTACGTGGACGTCATCGACACGCCCGAGAACGCGCGCTTCGTGGCCGCCTACCAGGCCGCCTACAAGGAGAAGCCCGACAAGTTCGCCCAGAGCGGCTACGAGACGGTCCACATGCTCGCCGCGGCGCTCGAGCGCGCCCGGGACGCTGCTCCCCGAGCGCTCCGGGACGCGCTCGCGAAGACCGAGTACCGCGGCCTGCAGGGGCGCACCTACCGGTTCGACGAGGCGAACCAGCTCGTCCTCGACGAGTTCGTCATCCAGGTGAAGAGCGGCAGCTACGAGATCCTGGGGAAGATCCCGGGCGAGGGCATCATGAAGGACTGAGCCGGGCCGGGCGGCCCGGCCTGCTCCCGCGGGCCGCCCGCAGGCTCCCCCCACGCCACGACCTCCGCGCGGACCACCGCCATGCGCAGGCTCTCCTCGGCGCCCCTCCTGCTCCTCCTGCTCGCCGGGTGCGGAGGCGGCGGGACGGCGGGTACGGGGGACGACGGCGCGCTCGTCGTGATGACGCGGAACCTCTACCTGGGCGCGCCGCTGGAGCCGCTGCAGCAGGTGGCGGGCCTCTCGCAGCTCCCGGCCGCGGTCGGGGCGACGTGGCGCACCGTCCAGGCCTCCGACGTTCCGGGCCGGATGGAGCGCGTGGTGGACGAGATCGTCGCCGCCCGCGCGGACGTCGTCGCGCTGCAGGAGGCGGCGCTGTTCGAGGTGCGGCCGCTGCTCTCGACGGGGCCCGCGACGGAGGTCCTCGACTTCCTGCAGCTCCTCCTCGACGGCCTGCATGGCCGCGGCCACGACTACGTCGCCGCCGGGACCTCCACCAACGCCGAGGTGGAGCTGCCCGACGACTCCGGGCAGCTCGTCCACTTCGCCGATCGCGACGCCGTCCTGGTGCGGAGCGGCGTCCGGGTGTCCGCCGTGACGTCCGGCCGGTACTCCACGCTGGCCGAGGTCCCGGCGGGCCTGTTCGCGGCGACGATCCCGCGCGGCTGGCTCCGGCTCGAGCTGACGGTGGAGGGGCGCACCCTCGCCCTCGTCGCCACGCACCTGGAGATCGAGACCTTCCGGGCGGTGCAGGAGGCGCAGGCGCAAGAGCTCGTCCGGCTCCTGCCTCCGCTCGGCGACCTGCTGGTGGCGGGGGACTTCAACTCGGCGGCGGACGGGAGCACCACCGCGAGCTACGGGATCCTGGCGGGGGCGGGCCTCGAAGATCCGTGGACGGCGCTGCGCCCGGGGGATCCGGGGTTCACCTGCTGCTTCGCGGGCGACCTGCGCTCCCCGGCGGCCGCGCTGACGGCGCGGATCGACCTCGTGCTGCGGCGCGGGGCGCTGACGCCGTCGGCGGTGGAGCTCGTGGGTGCGACGCCGGCGAGCATCACCGCGGGCGGCCTCCACGCCTCGGACCACGCGGGGGTCGTCACGACCTTCCCCGGGGGGCCCTGAGCCGGACCGGACGGCGGATCCGTCCGGTCCGGCCGCTCACCGCGAGGTCACGGGCACGCGCCCGCGGCCAGCTCCGCCACCAGCGAGGTGGGGCTGGCGGCGCCGCTCGGCAGGAGGCAGGCGCCCGGGTTCACGGTGACCGTGCTGGTCCCGTCGGTCATCGCGAGGGTGCCCGCCACGACCTTCAACACCGGCGTCCCCGACGCGTCGTATGGCTCGAGCTGCGGCGAGCCGCCCAGGGTGACGGTGTAGTTTCGGCTCGCGTAGCGCGGGTCGGCGGAGTCGGTGTTCAGGAAGAGCTTCGCGGTGAGGGCGTCCACCGCGAGGACGGTGCGAGCGCCGTCGAGCGGATCGGGGCTGAAGCTCATGCTCACGGTGCGCGGCGACAGGGAGAGCGACGCCACCGTGACGCCGCCCACCGTGATGGTCGAGTCGCCAGTGCCGAGCCCGACGCCGGTCAGGACGTAGGGGGGCGGCTGGTTCTCCAGCACCGTCATCCCGGCGGTGAGCCCGCCGAGCGTGATCAGGGCGTCGACGGTCGACGAGCCGCTGGGCACCGGCATCCCGAGGCTGGTCTGGCCGAGGTTCACGGCCAGCACCGCCTTGCCGCCGATCTCGTCCACCTCCAGGGAGAGGAGCGGGTCGCGCGCCTCGCTCGCGAGCGTGACGGTGGTGGTGCCCGAGGCGATGGTCGCGCTCACCGCCGACTTGATGCTGGCGGAGAAGGTGACGTCGTACAGGTCGCCCGACGAGCGGTTGATCACGATCTTGGCGCCGAGGATGCCCGACATCGACACGGTCGGCGCGCCGGAGGAGCCGCCGGCGATGGCGCTCACCAGATCGCCCTTCACCTGCGACAGGTCCACGCTGAGCTCGGCGGTGGTCGCCGTCAGGTTCAGCGTGGCGACGGCGTAGCGCTGGGCGCCGAAGAGGAGGGTGATGCTCAGCGCGTCCGTGGCGGGCTCGGTGACGCGGGCGCGGATCTGGAGGCCGTCGATCGCCGTCACGCAGGTCGCGTCCTGGCTCGCCCCGGTGGCCGGCACGACGTGCTCGGTGCCGTCCGTGGAGTGGTAGGGGCAGAGGGCCGCGCCGCCGAGCCTGTAGGTGACCGAGGTGGCGTCCGAGCTCTCGACGTTGGCGCTCGTGAAGACGCCCCCGGTGAGCCACTGCGAGAACTCGTCCGACGGATAGCTCGGCAGCGAGAGCTGGCTCGGGTCGATCGAGACGGGCAGGCCCGCGCCGGCGAGGGCGGTCTGGAGCGGCGCGAGCCCGTTCCGGGCGGCGCCGAGCGAGGAGATCCCCTGCAGCGTGCTCCCCACGGCCAGGTAGGCCTTCGCGAGGCCGGAGGAGCTGCTGCCGACCTTGGTGTTCACGGACTGCGGGCTGGTGGGCAGGGTGGCGGTCCCCCCGCCGCCGCCGCTGCTGCAGCCCAGGACCAGCCCGAGCGCCGCCACCGCACCGCATGCCGCGCTCGACACTCGCCTCGTCATGACGACCTCCCTGGCGCCCTCCGGCGCGCGTCCTCACGTGGTCGATGCTCCCGGAGCCGTCCGTCCCCGGTGCCACCTCGGGTGAAACCACCGTCGAGGGCATTGGACACGTCCTCGTGATGGCGAGACCAGCGCCCGGAGGGGCCGCCGCCTTGGCGTGCGGCAGGGTGGCGCCACGGTACCCGTCCGACGCCCCTCCGGAGGCGGCGGGCCACACCGCCCGGACCACCGATCGCACGCACGGGTTGGCCGTTGCGCGCGGAGGGAGCCCGGTGGATAACGCTCCGATGCCCGCATCCCCTCCCGCCTCCGCCTCGGGGAGGCGCCTCCTCCGCGCCGCGACGGTGGCCGTCGCCGTCCTCTGCGCCTACGCCCTCCTCGGCTTCTTCGCGGCGCCGGCGCTGCTGCGACGCGCCATCGTGGAGCGGGGCGACGCCGCGCTCCACCGCGAGGTGCGCGTCTCACGGGTGCGGGTGAACCCGTTCGCGCTCTCCGTGAGGATCGAGGGGCTGCGGGTCACGGACCGCGACGGGGAGCCCTTCGTGGCCTGGGACTCGCTCTACGTCCGAGCCGCGCCGTGGAGGCTCCTCCACGGAGAGGTCGGCGTCGCCGAGGTCCTGCTCGTGCGCCCCTCCGCGCGCGCGGCGCTCGACGCGGCGGGCTCCCTGAACTTCGCGGACCTGCTCGCGCCGGCGCCGCCCGGCGGCGCGCCGCGCGAGGAGCCACCCTCGCGGCTCGGCGTGTACGTCGGATCGCTGGCCGTCGAAGGGGCACGCATCTCGTTCCGCGATGCGACCAAGCGCCCCGCCTTCGACACCACGGTCGGGCCGCTCACCTTCCGGCTCGCCGCGCTGCGCACCAGGGGCGGTCGTGACAGCCCCTACTCGCTCACCGGGACGACCGAGTCGGGCGAGACCTTCCGCTGGACGGGGACGGTCCGGGCGCAGCCGCTCCGGTCGGCCGGCACGCTGGCGTTCGAGCGGATCAAGCTGGCGAAGTACGCGCCCTACGTGCGCGACGAGGCCCCGGTCGGCCTGCTCGACGGCCTCGTCGATCTCGAGACCCGGTACGAGCTCGAGTGGAGCGCCGCGCGCCACCTGCTGAGGACGTTCGCGGGGAGGGTGGCCGTGAGCCGGCTCGCCCTCGGTCCCCCGGAGGTGCGCGAGGCCCCGGTGCACCTCTCTCGCGTCGAGGTGACCGGCGTCGAGGTGGAGCCCCTGGCGCGCGAGGCGAGGGTGGCGGCGGTGGAGGTCCGCGGCGGGACGGTGCGGATCGGGCGCGATCCCGGGGGGCGCATCGACCTGGCGCGGATGGCGCCCCCGCCGAAGCCCGGGCCGCCCGCGCCCGCGTGGCGCTGGGCGGTCGAGTCGCTCGAGGTCTCGCAGCTCGCGGTGGGAGTCGAGGACCGTGTGCCGGCGCAGCCCGTCGCGCTCTCCCTCACGGAGGTGCAGCTGCGCCTGTCGGGGCTGCGGCCAGGCCCGGACGTCAGCTGCCCCCTGGAGCTCTCGGCCACGTGGGACGGCCGGGGGAAGATCGCGGCGAGGGGGGCGGTCCGGCCCTTCGCGGCCAGGGGGAACCTGGACGTCGAGCTGGCCGACCTCGACCTGGCCCCGCTCGCGCCCTACCTCGAGACCACCACCACGGCGCGGCTCACGGGAGGCCGCGCCAGCGCACGGGCCAGGTTCGGCTTCGACGCCTCCGGCCCGGCCCCGCGCTGGACCCTGGCCGGCGATCTCCGGCTGGACGCGCTCTCGTTCGCGGAGAGGGGCAACGAGAGGCTCCTCGGCTGGCGCGCCGTCGAGGTGACCGGCGTCGACGCAGGGGCCCTCCCGGCGCGGGTGTCGGTGCGTCGGGTCCGCCTCGTCGAGCCGCGCGTCGAGGTGTACGTCTGGGAGGACGGGACGACGAGCCTGGCGCGGGCGCGCCCCCCGGCTCCCCCCGCCGCGGCCTCGCGCGCCTCGCCTGCGTCCCCCGCCCCGGAGTGGCGGATCGCCGTCGGCGCGGTCCAGGTCGTCGGCGGGCGCGTCGCGCTGGTGGACCGGACCGTCCGGCCGCCCGCCGTCCTGGATCTCACGGGCGTCGGCGCGACCGTGACGAGCCTCTCGTCCGATCCGAAGGTGCGCTCGACCGTCGACGCGCGGTTCGACGTCGAGGGCGTGTCGCCGGTCCGCATCACCGGGACGTTGAACCCTCTCCAGAAGACGGCCTACACCAGGCTCGCCATCGCCTCCCAGGGCGTGGACCTCTCGCCGCTGGCCCCCTACGCCGGCAAGTACCTCGGCTACGGCATCCGGAAGGGGAAGCTCGACCTGGACCTCCACTACGAGATCGAGCGGCGGAAGCTGGCCGCGACGAACGTCGTGAAGGTCGACCAGTTCACCCTCGGACCGGCGACCGACAGCCCCGACGCGACGAAGATCCCCGTGCGGCTCGCGCTCGCGCTGCTGCAGGACCGCGACGGCGTCATCCTCCTGGACGTCCCGGTCGAGGGGGACCTGGACGACCCCGACTTCCACCTGGGGAAGGTGATCTGGCGGGCGGTCCTGAACGTGCTGGTGAAGGTCGCGACCTCTCCCTTCCGGGCGCTCGCGGCGCTCGCCGGCGGCGGCGGCCACGCCGACCTCTCGGTGGCGGACTTCTCTCCCGGGCTGGCGGAGCCCACGCCGGCGGCCGCGGAGCGGTTCACGCTGCTCGCGAGGTCCCTGGCGCAGCGGCCGGCCGTCGGGCTCGAGCTGGAGGGTTCGGCCGATCCGGCGCAGGACGGGCCCGCGCTGCGGCGGGCCGCGCTGGAGAGGATGCTCCGGCAGGCGAAGGCCGCGGCGATGCGGCCGCCGCCGTCCGACGTCGACGGTCTCGCGCTCGCGCCCGACGAGCGGGAGCGGCTGGTGCGGCGCGCCTACGACGCCTCGCTCGCGGCGCAGCCGCCCGGCCGGCAGACGGCCCCGCCCACGCCGCAGCTCGCGCCGCGGGAGATGGAGGAGCGGCTCGCGGCGGCGGTGGACGTCCCCCCCGAGTCGTACCGCACGCTCGCCGCTGCGCGAGCCCGGCGTGCCCGCGAGGCGCTCACCGCGGCCGGCATCGACCAGGCCCGCCTCTTCCTCGTCGAGGGCGGGAGCGGGACCCGTCAGGCGCCGGGCGCGTGCGTGTACTTCAGCGTGAGGTGACCGCGGCCGTGCCCGCGCCGTCGTCCGCGCGCCCGACGAGCGGGTAGACGATCCCCGCCACGACCGCGCCGGCCAGCGGCGCCACCCAGAAGGCCCAGAGCTGCGCCAGCGCCCAGCCGCCGACCACCAGGGCCGGACCGGTGGAGCGCGCCGGGTTCACGGAGGTGTTGGTGACCGGGATGCTGACGAGGTGGATGAGCGTGAGGCAGAGACCGATGGCGACCGGCGCCAGGGCGGCCGGCGCCCTGCGGTCCGTGGCCCCGAGGATGACGAAGAGGAAGGCGAAGGTCATCACGAACTCGCTCAGGAGCCCCGCAGCCAGCGTGTACCGGCCGGGCGAGTGCTCCCCGTAGCCGTTGGCCGCGAACCCCGCCGCCACGTCGAAGCCGGCCTTCCCCGACGCCACCAGGTAGAGCACCACGGCGCCCGCGATGGCGCCCAGGACCTGCGCGACGACGTAAGGGACGACCTCGCCCGCGGGGAACCGGCGCGCGACCGCGAGCCCGACCGTCACCGCGGGGTTGAGGTGGCACCCGGACACGTGGCCGATGGCGTACGCCATCGTCAGCACGGTGAGGCCGAAGGCCAGCGCGACCCCGAGGAGCCCGATCCCCACCGCCGGGAACGCGGCCGCCAGGACCGCGCTCCCGCATCCGCCCAGCACGAGCCAGGCCGTTCCGATGAACTCCGCAGCAGCGCGCTTCGCGATGGACATGTCGCGCTCCCTGGCCGCGGGGAGATCGCCGACGTCGCCCCGGCCGATCGACGAGGAGGCGACAGCTTACGCCGGCCGCGCGCGACCGTGGGTGCGCCGGGAGGGGCGTCGTGGCCCGAGCGTGGCCGTCGCTCCCGGCCCCGGTCGCACCGCGCGGCGGCTCCGCCAGGCCGCCTCAGCGCCGGAGCGCGTCGCGGATGTCGCGGAGCAGCGTCACCTCTTCCGAGGGCCCGGGAGGCGCGGGCGGCGGCTGCGCCTTCTTCAGCCGGTTGAACTGCTTCACCATCAGGAAGATGATGAGCGCCAGGATGGCGAAGTTCAGGCAGATGGTGATGAAGTTGCCGTAGGCGAACACCGGCACCCCCGCCTTCTTCATCGCGTCGAGCGTGGGCGCGGTGCCGCCCGGCACGTCCTTCAGCGGCAAGAAGTAGTTCGAGAAGTCGAACCCTCCGAAGATCCGTCCCACCACCGGCATCACCAGGTCGTTGACGATGGAGTCGACGATCTTCCCGAACGCCGCGCCGATGATGACGCCGACCGCCAGGTCGACGACGTTGCCCTTCAACGCGAACGCCTTGAACTCCGCCCCGAAGCTCATGACACCTCCCGTGAAGCGAGGAGCAGCACCCGACTGCACGGACCCGGGTCCCCGGCGCCGCCGCGGATCACGAGCGGCCCCGGGCACCCACGGTCGATTGGTAGCACAATCGTCGCGAGGCCATCAGGATCGTCACGTCGAGGCCCGCGCCGGCCAGCAC
>JAJYGO010000224.1 GCA_021785115.1 Chloroflexota bacterium
CCTCCCTACGCGATCGTCGCCCACAACGACCTGACCGCGGTTGGGGCGATGCATGCTCTGTTCGATCTCGGGGTTCGCGTACCCGACCAGGTCAGCGTGGTGGGGTTCGACGACATCGCCCTGGCGGCACACATGAACCCGGGCCTGACCACCATCGCCCAGGATAAGTACGCCATGGGTCGGCTGGCCGTGGAAACGATCGCCCGGATGCTGGCCGGCGAAACGGTGCGAGGCAACCTGATCCTCCCCGTGCGCCTGGTCGTCCGCGGATCGACCGGTCCTGCTCGCTGACTGACGGGCGCGACGCCCGGCGGCCCGGCCATCTGGCGGCCCGGTCACCCAGCGATCACTTCGCCTTGCCTGCGCGTGGAGACTGCGCTAGAGTGGCTCTGAAATCGATACCACGCCTCGGTCGCACGCCCCCCCTGGCTCCATGCCCGCCGGTGGGCTTCGCCCATTGCAACCAGTTGGATTCCGACCGGGATCGTCTCGGAGGCCTCGGATAGTCATGGATCAGCCAATTCGACTCGGTGTTGTTGGGCTCGGCCTGATCTGGCAGGCCGTCCACCTGCCGAACCTTCGCGGCCTTCGCGATCGCTACTCGGTCACCCACGTCTGCGACCTGTCGCCGTCCCTCGCGGCAGCGACCGCGGACGAGCTCCCCGGCACCGTGGCCAGGTCGACCGATTGGCTAGCCGTCTGTGATGACCCGGACGTCGATGCGATCATGTTCCTGACCCCGGGCGATCATGCGCCGCAGGTCCTCGGTGCGCTGCGGGCGGGCAAACACGTCTTGGTCGAGAAGCCACTCTGCGTGACCGTCCGCGAGGCGCGCGACCTAGAGCGCGCGGCGGCCGCGTCGGGTCGCGTTCTCCAAGTCTCTTACATGAAGATGTACGACCCGATCATCGACCAGGCGCGCGAGGCTGTCGCCTCGATCGGTGCACGGCGAATCGTCCGGGTGACGGTGCTCCACCCTGCGGACGCTCCCCAATTCGAGCATGTCAACCTGCGCCGGCCCGACGATGCCGACCAGGCGACGGTGGACGCGGACTCGGCGTACGCATTCGGTCGCACGGGCGAGGCCCTGCCGGGCGCCCCGCCAGCGCTTCGCCGGCTGTATTGGAACCCGCTCCTCGGCTCGGTCTCGCACGAGATGTCATTGTTGCGCGCCCTGGGCATCGCGCTGCCGACGCGCTTCGAGGCAGCGCGGGCGTGGCCGTTCCGGCTCGACGCCCCAGCCGGGGAGCCGCCCTGTCTCCACGGATCGGCCGACCTGGGGGATGGCTCCACACTCGAGTTGTCATGGGCCTGGTTGCCCGACTACCCGGAATACACGGAGGAGATCGCCATCTTCGGGACGCAGGGCCGGCTGCGCCTGGAGATGCCCGGCCCGTATCTGCCGGCCCACCGAGCGGTGCTCCACCTCGAGCGCGCCACGGGCGGGATCCGCTCCTCGACCACGTATCGGGCAGGTCACGCGACGGGCTTCGTTCGCGAGGTCGAGGCGTTCGCGGATTCGGTCATCGACGGAGCGCCGGTGCTCTCTACAGCCGCGGGAGCCGCCGCCGATCTGGCCTGTCTCCAGCAGCTGGTGGCCGCCATCGCCGCAGGCAACGGCATCACGATCGGGACGGAGGCGGCAGCATGACGATCCGGATTGGCACGGCGCCCGTCAGCTACGGCATCTTCGGGGCGTCGGGAGATCGCAGCGCCGGTGAGGCGCTCCTGGACACGGCGGCCGCCGCCGGGTTCAGCGGCCTCGAGCTCGGGCCGCCAGGTCTGTTCGGCACGCCCCGCCAGACCGGAGAGCAGTTCCGGCGCAGGAATCTGGCGATCGTCGGATCGTACATTCCGATTCACTTTGCCGCCGACGAAGCGACCGTAGCGCACGACCTGGTCGCGATGCGCACGACGCTCGAAGAGCTGTCGGTCGACGGGCCCACCGAAGCGCTGGCGATCCTTGCCGACGAGGGCTCGACGGCCCTGAGGGAGAACCCAGCCCGCAGCTGGACCGATCGCAGCCTGGCTCTCGACGATGACGGCTGGCGCCTGCTCGGGCGCCGGCTCGAGGAGGCCCTGGCGATGGCGGCCGACGCGGGGGTGCCGACGAGCTTCCACCCGCACCTCGGGACTTTCGTCGAATCACCTTGGGAAATCGAGCGCCTGGTCGAGCTGACCGACGTGCGGCTGACCCTCGACACGGGTCACCTCGCTCTGGCCGGGGCCGACCCAGCCGAGGTCCTCGCACGGTTCGGGGACCGGGTGAACCACGTCCATGCGAAGGACGTGCATCTCGATGTGCTGCGACGGGCCAAGTCGGAGCGGCGCACCGACTTCGAGACGTGGTTTGCGGACGTGTCGTGCCCGCTGGGGCAAGGGGATGCCAACCTGGACGTGTTCCTTGACGGGCTCGTCGGCCGCCAGTACGACGGGTGGATCGTGATTGAGCAGGACCACGCGCCCGCGCCGGCGGCCGCCTTCGCCGCCATCGCGGAGGAACAGGCGGGCAATCGCAGGTGGCTCGAGGCGGCGCTCACCGATCGGGGCGCCTCAGTGGAGGGACGGCTGGTCGCACATCTGCGGTCCGGCGGCGGGTCCTGACCTCTTGTGTGGCGATCATCCCGTGGGGGTTGGAAACCCGGATTCGATCATGCGACGAGGCCGTGGTACTCGTGGATGAGCCCGCCGAGCAGATCTCGTCGGTGGATGCGGGCGCTGCCGCCCGTAGAGACCACATCGGCGGATCGCACCGGGCTGATCCGTGCGAATCGGGGTTTCCGACCCCCACGGGCGAGAGGGATGGTGCCTCCGATACCGACCTCGGCGTGGAGGTGATCCGGTCGGCTTCTCTGGCAGCCGGGCGGCACATCGCCGTCTGATCCGTTGGCCGCTGGCCCGTCGGCCGTCCACGAGCCCGTGGCCGATCAGGCCCCCTCGACGACGATGCCCATCGCGCGGGCGGCGTCAGCCTGCCGCCGATCGAAGGTCAGCATCACGAGCGGCTGCGGTAGGCGGTCTGCCGCGGCGAGGTGCAGCGCATCAAGCGTTCGAACCTGATACCGACAGCCGAGCTCGGATGCCCGCTGGAGGCAGGCGGGGTCGATCGGGACGACATGGCAGCGTTCCCAATCCTCGCGAAGACCGCTCCATACGGGGGCGTCCTCGCCGCGATCGAAGCCGAGACGGCACAGCGTGATCTCGGCCTCGGTTCGCGCCACGGCAGATACGACCCACTCGGGATCCTCGCCCATCCGCCGAGCGACGAACGGGGAAGCCTCCTCCTCGACGTACCGCTTGACGAGCGCCGAGGTGTCGAGGAACAGCATCAGCGCTCGCGCAGCTCGGCGAGGACGTCCGCGCTCGACCTGCCCGACGGCGCGGGCACCGGCTTCGGGAGTCCCGGCAGCGTCCGGAGCCGGGGAGCGACCACGCCACCGGTCGCGACCAGCTCGTCGAGGCTGGCGGCCCGCCCCGCCGGGCTGACCGGCCCGATCTCGGCCGCCGGGACGCCGTCGACGGTGATGATCAGCCGCTCGCCGGCGTGCGCCCGCCGCACCACCCGGCTCGCCTGGTTTCGCAACTCCCGGATGGCAATTCGCTCCATGACCGGTACTGTAGCACATGGACTACGCTCGCATTGTGGTCGCTGAGATCGCGCGAGCAGGAGCTGCCGCGAAGGGGCCGCTCTTTCGCCGCGCTCGTCATCGTCACCGTACGGGTCACAGCGGGTCGAGAGCCAGGTTCGGGCCATCTGCGTCTCCGTGAGGCCCAGAGGCTCGAGATCGGCACCGCGAAGAGGCAGTCACCGAGGCCGTACACGCACGGGCCCGTGTGCAGCACGCCCAACGGTACCGGCCCGGCCGGACCTCCGGAGGGTGGTCGTGCCCCGAAGGACCACCGACCCTTGGGCAGGCAACATCCCGCCCGACCATTGCCCGGAGCCACACCCATGCCGCGTCTGACCAGCCGGGTCTTCACCGATCTCGCGCTCTGGATGGTGGGCTTCGGCGTCCTCATCGGGCTCGTTTTTCCTCCGTTCTGTCTCCTCCTTGGGCTTCCGGAGGCGCGGGTCATGACCCCCGCATTCTTTGCCTCGACCCTGGTCGCCGGCTTGGCGGTCGGGGGCGTCAACTTCGGGCTTTCGCGACTCGTGGTCGGGCGACGGCTGCGGCTGCTTGCCGACCGGATGGGAACCGTCGAGCAGCAGCTGACCGATGCGGTCTTCAGCCATGACTGGACCAGCTGTGATCCGGAGCGCTGCGCGCTCCCGGTCGATTCGGCGGACGAAGTGGGAGCCAGCGCCGGCGCGTTCAACCGCCTGATCGCGACCCTCGCCCGCAGTCACATGGTCGAGACGGCGATGCGCGACTTCAGCGCGGTGCTGTCCAGCGAGTTCGAGCTCGAGGGCCTCAGCAATGCGGCGCTCGATGGCCTGCTGCGCCATACCGGGGCGGCGGCGGGTGCGATCCTCGTCGCCCGCGAGGACACGATGGAGCCGCTGGCCAGCCACGGCCTTCGCGGGACCGAGAGCCTCGCGGGCAACGACCACGTGCGGCGGGTGCTGCGCCTCGGTCGGACCGAGCACCTGCGGGTCGAGACGCCCGAGATCAGCATCGACTCGCTGCTCGTCGGCCAGGCCGCCCGCGAGATCCTCGTGGCGCCGATCACGTTCAAGAGCGTGCCGCTCGGGTTGATCGTCCTCGCCACGTCCGGGCACTTCGAACGCGACAGCATCCGCCTGCTCGAGCAGTTGCGCGCTGATCTCGCCCTGGCGGTCAACAACGCTCTCGCCCATGATCGGCTCGAACGCCTGGCCGCTGTGGACCCGCTGACGGACGCGTACAACCGGCGGTTCGGGCTCGCCCGCCTGCGCGAGGAGTTCTCGCGGGCCGTACGCGCCGAGAACCCGCTCGGAGTCCTAATGCTCGA
>JAJYGO010000507.1 GCA_021785115.1 Chloroflexota bacterium
CCGGGGGTTCCGGCCGTGCACCGGGAAGCGCCGCGCCCGTCCCTGGCGCTCCCAACATCCGGTGACTCCCCGTCCAACCCATCCTTTGGCCCTGCCGGCGCCGCTGTGATCGGGGCGACCGGCGACGCGGCCGGCCTGGTGCAGCCGATCGAATGGCCCAGAGAGGCAGAATGCAGGCCATCCCCTGGCGCCTCGAAAGCGTGGGAGGAGAAGGCCGAGTACTGCTCCTCAGGTAGGGTTTATCATCCCGACATGAGCCAGCCGGTCGGGTACCTGCGCAAGTCCAAGGTCACGTCAGATCGCCACGTCTCGTGGGACGTCCAGGAACAGGAGGTGCGGGCCCTGGCGGCCCGCCACGGGGACAGTGACTTCCTGCTCCTGTCGGACTGGTCGAAGTCGGGACGGGAGACGAAGACCCGCCTGCGGACCGAGTACGCCCGCCTGCGGGCGATGATCGCCGCGGGGGAGGTGTCGGCCCTGTACAGCTACAGCCTCTCGCGCCTCGCCCGCTCCACCCGAGAACTGCTCGACCTGGCCGAGGCGTGCGCCGCGTCGAAGGTGCCCATCCGCCTGGCGAAAGAGGGCGAGCTCGACTTCGCCTCCCCGCACGGGCGCCTCTACCTGACCGTGCTGGCCGCGGTGGCGACGTTCGAGGCCGACGTGACGGGCGAGCGCATGCGCGACGCGGTGCGGGCCCGGCGCGCGCGCGGCGATCGCCTCGGCATCGCCCCCTACGGGTACCGACTGGTGGACGGGCAGCTGGACCCTGACCCTGACGAGCCGCTCGACCCGATCGTGGCCGCCTATCGGCAGGCCGGCTCCTGCTACGGGGCGGCACGCGCCCTCAACGCGTCCGGCTCGCGCACCCGGCGGGGCGCCTTCTGGACGAACAAGGTGGTGGGCGACATCCTCGATCGGGAGGGCGTGGCGTACAACCATCGCCCCCGCCCCGGCGCCAAGGCCGCGGCCGACTGGACCCTCTTCCGTCTGCTGGTCTGCCCCTGTGGCAACGTCATGACCGCCATGGACAAGCGGAGCCCGCGCTACGCCTGCTACAAGGCGCGGCATGTCGCGGGACACCCGCGGCCCTTCGGCATCGCCGAGACGAAGCTCCTGCCCGCAGTCATCGCCGAGGCGGCCCACCTGCGGGTGCCCGACCGGGTGGCCCTGAACGAGGCGGATGCGGCGCGCCGGGAGGCCTTGGCCGCACGCCGCACGCGGGTGCTCGACATGTACGAGAGCGGCCTGCTCGAGAAGATCGACCGGGACAGTCGGCTGTATGCCATCGCCGACGAGCTGGAGCGCCTCGACGCCGAGACCCACCTCGTCGACGTGCCTCCGGCGATCGACTGGTCATGGCCGCCCCTCCAGATCAACAGCGTGCTGCGGGCCCTGTGGGAGCGGGTGGAGCTCGGGCCCGATCTGCTGCCGACCCGGTTCGTCTGGCGGGTGCCGGAGTGGCGGGCGACCGACGAGGTCGTCGAGCCTGACCGCGCGACGACGATGCCGACCCTCCGGGCGGCCCGCCACCGGGTAGGGTCACGCTGATGGCGGAGTACCCGTCGGCCGTCTTCGATCGGTCGGTGCCCCTGCCGGAGCTCGACAGCTGGCACTGGCGCCGCAAGTTCCGCTGCCCCGACGCCACCTGCGAACGCCAGCGCAGCGAGGCCGGCCGTCGCGGACGCCGCGTGATCGGCTGGCAGCAGATCCAGAAGGGGCTGCACCTGGGTGGCGCGCGGATGGGCCCCGACGGCAGGGTCGAGCCCGGGGCTCCCAGCATTCCCGATGCGGTCTACTTCATCGTGGAGAAGGTGTGGCTCGCCAACGAGCTGACCGACCTTCCGGACCTGCCCGACGGGACGCTGAGCTTCGGGCTGCCCGAGGGCGCCCGCGATGATCCGGGCGTCGCGTCCCGTGCACGGGCGACCCCGGTGCTCGCCTCGGCCGGGCCCACCCTGTTCGGCGGCAGCGGCAACCCGTACCCGGCCACCCGGCACACGCCCGCTCGGCGTCACGGCGGCATGGGCTACTGGGTCATCGCCCTGACCTACCCCAAGGCATCGCGGCCCTTCGTGGTGACCTGCCCCGACTGCCGGCGTCGCACCTTCGTGGACGCGACCCTGCCCGAGGCCGAACTGCATCGGCTCGATCAGGCCACCGCCTGACCCTTCCGTCGCGCCGTACACTCGAAGGTACGTTCTGGACGGTCCTCGTCCCAGGCGACTCCTGAGCCGGCGCGGCCGGGACCAGGGACCTCAACCACTCGCTGCGGCGGGTGGCCGCTACGAGGTGCCGTCCCGATGTCCCGGCTCAACCCGCAGATCGCGCAGTCGCGCGCTCGTCTCGCCCGTCCCCTCTCCTCCTTCACCCCCGAGCAACGGCGCCTGCTGCGCGCCCTGATCGAGGCCGGCGCGTCCTCTCCGGTGCCCGCAGCCGACCAGCGGCGCGGCCCGGCCACCACCCGGCCACGGGCGAGGACGTGATGGGAACCGATGGGAACCGTACGCAGCCGCGGTGGACCCGGTGGGGGCGGGACCTGATGGGAGCCGCGCGGAGCCGCGATCAGCCCCGCTGAGCGGGTGGCGCGGACGTGATGGGAACCGATGGGAACCGATGGGAACCGATGGGAACCGTACGCAGCCGCGGTGGACCCCGACAGGGACCGCGGGTGGAGGTATATGTGACATGTACCGCGATGATCTGATCCTGCGCGCGATCGCGGGGGGTGCCTCTAGCACCGCCACGATCGCGGAATACACGGGCATCTCCACCGCGTCCGTGTGGCGCGGCTTGCATCGCCTGATGGAGTCGGGGCACGTCTTCTCCCCGGTGCGCGGCGTCTACCGGCTGACCGCCTCCGGAGCGGCGCTGCTCGGTGAAGCCGAGCGGGCGATGCCGGCACCGGCGGACCGATCCGCCGAGGCTGCCGAGGTCCGGCCCACGACTGTGTCACCGGGCCGCGGCCAGAGCGGGCCGGGCGAGCGACACGACGCCGTGGAGCGGCCCCAGGGTGACACAGTGCCCGCGCCCGCCGCGACCGTCTGGGGCATCGACTGGCGCGACATCGTAGCCTTGGGCATCATCGTGCTCGGTGCCGTCGCGTTGGCCGTCCTCGCCGTTCGATGGTCCGTGCCGGCTCGACCCGTGCCGCCGGAGCAGCCACCCCAGCTTGGTGGGTACCGGCCGCCCTGGCCGGGCATCGGCCCAGCCCAGTAGCCCCGCCGCCAGTCGGAACGCGAACCGGCCGCCGGGACGGCCGACCGTTGCGCGCAGTGCGTCCCACGTCCTGGCCCAGCAGATCTGGTCGGGGCGAATGGAGTGGAGGCCGAAATAACAAGCGAGCCTCCGGTCCGGTGGTCGGCAATCGCCCGAGCCGCCGGGCTTCCACTGGGACTGGCCTCTTCTCGGCTTCGTCAGCCGCCGCCACCGCCAGGCTCGCTGGAGGACGACGACCAGCTTTGATCGCTGCGCTGTGGAGTGCCCGCGCCAGTAACGCCGGAAGCCGGTGTCGCCTCGTGTGACCGACTGGCCGCGCCGAGGACGTATCCAAACAACCCCCCGAGCAATGCCGCGATGGCGGTCGCGTTGAGCACGCCGACGAGCCCGAGAATCACGACCCCGAGAATCCCGAGCGTCGCGATGGTGTAGTGCAGCAGGTACCACGTGATGAACGGGATGCCGAAGAACGCCTCGATGGAGGCGGCCTTCCTTGCCAGCACCAGTGGGATCAACAGGACTGCTAACGCGAGCACGATGAGCCCGTAGACGGCAAGCGCGACACCTGACAGCGGTTCAAAGGATGGCATCGGACCCCCTTGTCTCAACTGTTAGCAGGTCAGGTCGGATGGCTGGTCGAGCCGCCGACGAGGACCTCACGGGCCGAACGCGGCCCCGCCCACGGCCCGCAGCATCTGTTGCACGGCCGGCCTCGCGTCAACGCGGTGCATCTTCTCCGTTGCATCCGATACGAATGCCCACCGTATGGGCCCGAGGGCGTCGACGTTGGCTCGCGCCACGATGGCAGGCGGGATCGACACGGTATAGCGCGAGCCCTCCTCCAGCCGGTACGGCAGGCGTGCGTCTGCGATCGCGACGGTCGAGCGGCTCTCCAGGATCAGGCCGACCGAGTCGATGTCCACAGGTCGGCGACCGTGGTTTCGGGCGCTGATAAGCAGACCCGGCTGATCCGGCGTCCCAGGCCTCACGTAGAGCGCGTACACGACGTCAACGCGCACGTCCGGCGCGTCGCGCCGCATGCCAAGCAACTGGAAGAGCGTGCCGATACCGCTCAGGACGGTGCCGATGATCCCGGCCACGCGCGTCAGTGTAGATGCGGTTGGGTCGCCAGATTCGTGAACGGCAAAGGACCCTCTGCCACGAGCGAGCTGGAGCCGTACCGAAATGGGAGCTTGGATCGTCCTCTGATCCCGTGCTTGGCGCAGCCCCCGGGCTGGCCGGCCCGAAACCAGGTCTTTCCCGCGCGTCGCTCCGCGTTACCGCCGTCAGGCGCCGAATAGCTCGGCTTGTTCGGCCGCCTTCTTGACGGGCTGAGCTTGCTGGTAGGCGGGGAGCACCAGCAGCGGCAGGTCGGGCCGACGGTGCTCCTCCAGCAACTCACGGATCGAGAGGAGTTGCACGCGCGGGTAGTCACGGCCGGATAGCGCGGAGTGGTAGACGCCCGCGGTGGCCGCCTCCTGGCGCATTGGCCCGGATGGCTCCTCCAGGGTGACGAACAGGCCAATCTCGGCATGCTCGCGCTCCAGGACCCCCTTGAGGTCGCGGACCATGCCCGAGTTGACCGTGCCGCTCTTGACGCTGACGAGCGCCCGGCCCACCTCGCCACGCGGCCCGGTGGAGAAGCTGATCACGCCGTCGATGCCGCGGTCCGCGCCCTTCTTCTGGACGCCACCCTGCGGCTGCGCCCCGATG
>JAJYGO010000395.1 GCA_021785115.1 Chloroflexota bacterium
TGCCTCCTTCGAGACGCCCTGGAGGACGGCGGTCATCGCCGCCGCCTTGGCGGTCCGGAACGCCGCGCCGATCCCGTCCTTGTACAGGCGCGTGATGCCTGAGTCGCCGATCAGCAGCAGGCGTTCGGCATACGGCTGCTTCATGCCGCCCATGTTGATGAGCGGGCTGCAGGCGCAGGCGGCCAGGCTCGCGTCCGCGGGCAGGACGGGTCGGACAACCGGCGACTCGAGGAAGCGGTGGATGAGCTCTAGGTCGATCTCGTCACCGAGCATGACCATCGTCACGTACTCCCCCTTGGGGATCAGCGCGGCGAACTCGAGTCGGGGGATGTCGAGCAGGAAGACGTGCATCGAATGGCCCAGGGCCCGTTCGATCTCCTCGCGCGTCGACTTCAGCTCCGTGATGTAGGTCCGCGTCGTCCTCGGGCGGTCCGGGGGCGACGGGAAGCCGTCGATGGAGGCGAGGAGGTTGCTGTTGACGCCCGTCGCGACGGTGACCAGGTCGTACCGCGTCTCGGTTCCGTCAGCCTCCCGGACGTGGGGGCGGCCGTCGTGCCAGGCGACGCCGGTCACGAGCTTGCGAACGACGCGCGCCCCCTTCTCGACGGCGAGCTTCTGCAGGTACCCGTCGAAGCTGATCCCGGCGAGCCCGTCGCCCCCGCGCGGCCCGTCGGCGCGGTAGAGGGCGGCGATCCGCGACTCGCGGGCCGGGCTCGCGATCGGGACGCTCCCGACGTCCATGTGGACGACGTACGACTCGATCCCGGACTGGATGACCTCGGGCGGGAGCTTGATGCCCTCGGCGGCGAGGATCTGGACGAGCGATTCCGAGACGATCCCGCCGCAGTGGTTGCACCCGCCCGGACCCGAGCGCGTGAAGGCGCGCGGCTCGTAGAGGTCGACATCGAGGCGGAGATCGACCATCGCGGCGATCTTGAGGAGGAAGTAGGCGAAGAACGAGCCCGCGGGTCCACCACCGACGACCGCGACCCGGTCGCCGTCCTCGAGCATCAAGTCGCTCGACGCGCTGACCGCCGTGGTGAGCGATGCGGCAGCGTCACGGCTGCGCGCCTCGCGGGTCGAGAGCAGCCTCATCTCGTGCGAACGCACCCCACTGTCGCCGCCGACCCGACAGACGAGGTCCCGGCCAAAGCGGCGCTACGCTGCGCGGGCGGGCACTGCCGTTCCGCAGCCGAACGGACCGTCCGCATCCCGAGCCAGGCTCTCGCGATGACGTCGTCGGGGTCGGGCCGGTCTCGCCAGTGGCTCAGCGCGGGAGGCTGGGCGGCCGTTGCGGCCCCTGCGCGTCATCGCTCTTCCGTTCCCCGGTTAACCATCTTGGCGAGAGGTTCGGCGTGGATAGGGCCGGTGGCCCGATCGGAAATGACGTCTGGCTCTATCACCGAGCGACACGGGCGGCGGGAAGGGCCTCCGGGCTCCCTTGCCGAACGTGTCGCGCTGGCCCGCGAGCCCTGCGCGACTTTGAGGCCGTCGGGGAGCGCTGTAGACCTGTCCGGCGCGTCAGGAGCCGTTGAGGCGACGCGCCGCGGATGACTTCCGCATGGCCGCGCGCTCTGCTAGCACGTCGGCCATGCGACGAAAGATTGGCAGGTGGACGGGCAAGAGGAGGTACCAGTACAGGTACCCGGCGAGACCGTCAGGGTCGAAGTAGGCGGTCTGGACGAGACGCGAGCCGGTGGCGAGGGGATCGACCGAGAATTGGAGCCAGGCGCGACCGGGCACCCGCATCTCGGCTCGGAGGCGGAGGAGCCGGGGCCGTTCCAGCGCCTCGACGCGCCAGAAGTCCACCGCGTCGCCGACCCGGAGTCGCTCGGTGTCCCGTCGACCGAGCCGCATCCCAACCCCGCCCACGAGGCGGTCCATGAACCCCCTGATGCGCCACAGAAGGTGGCCCGAAGGCCAACCGACGGGGCCCCCCAGCCGCTCCACTTCGGCGAAGATCTCGTCGGGCGCCGCGTTGACCTCCCGAACGCGACGATCCGTCAGGATCCGCCGGGTGGTCGGAGCGGCACCGACGAATACCGCTGGTTCGCGTCGGCGGGTCTCGTAGGTATCGAACCACGTCGTTTCGACGCGGTTGCCGACCGTCCGTTCCGCCGCCTCATGGATGGCCTCTTCGTATCGCAGCAGATCTATCTCGAACGCGGAGGCGACGCCCGGCTCCCGGACCACGCACCCGTGCTCGAGGCGCTCGATGATCGCCCGGGCAACTCCGCGCGGCAGCGGGGACATGAGACTGACCCACGCGTCGCTCGCGAACGCTGTCGCGACCGGGAGCGGAATCTGGACGCGGTGGAGGCTCCGGGCGCGGGCGTACCGGAGGAGCATCTCAGCGAACGACAGGACCTCCGGCCCGCCGATCTCGGCCACGCCCGTCGTCTTCCGCTCGAGCGCGGCCGTCAGGTAGCCGAGGACGTTGCCGATGGAGATCGGCTGAGCGGGAAGTTCCACCCAGCGCGGCGTCGTCATGATCCGAACATGCTCGGTCAGGTGGCGGATCATTTCGAAAGGCGCGCTACCCGAGCCGATCACGAGCGAGGACCGAAACTCCATTACCGGGACTCCACCCTGGGCAAGGGCCGCGCCACGATCGCCGAAGGCCGCGGTTCCACTCTCGGATGCCGACCCGCGCGGCGCGTCTCCGAGCTCTCCCAGATGGACGATCTGTCGGGCACCAGCGACCCGGGCGGCCGCGCCCAGGGTCTCGGCGGCCCGCGCCTCCTCCGCCCATGCGGCCGACTGGTACCGGACGATCGTCTCGGGCAGGAGGTAGACGACCTCCGGCGGCTCGGCGAAGTCCCTGAGTGCGGCATCGAGCGAGCGATGGTCGCTTGGGTCAGCAGTCAGGACGGTCGAGCCCGGAAAGCGGTGGGCGACCAGGGCAGGCTGGCGGGAGATCAGGGTCAACTCGTGGCCACCGTGGAGAAGCCTAGTCACGAGTCGCCCCCCGACGTAGCCGCCCGCGCCGACCACCAGGATTTGCATCGCGAGAGTATGCGTGAGGCAACCGTCGCCGACAATGCTGTGTGCTCGTCCGGTACCTCCCCGGGGCGGGAGAGGGCCCCGGCGGCCGCTGTGCACGCCACGTGTCCCCAGCCCTCCGCCGATGGGCGGAGGATCGGCCGACCGGGCGTCGGTTGCCAGCGGCAGCCGGCCGCGGACGACCCCGCCGCTCGCCACGCCGCCTCGTCGGCATTCACCGCCGCGACCCCGTTAGCAGTCGACAGATGCCGCACGGAGCGTCACGCAGGACCGCCACAGGGGGCTGCGCAGAAGTCGCGGCGGCGCCAACGGCCAGACGGACATCGCGGGGTATACACCTTGCCGACCCCGAGACGTCCCAGTCCGCGCCCCGGCGCCTGATGACGAGGCTCACGGTCCAGCCCCGGCGTGCCGCGGCACTCGCTGCCTCCCGCACCTTGATCGGCCCGAGGCCGCCGAGGAACCCGATCGGCCGGGGCAACCGGTCGATGACCAGGAAGTCCTGGCGACCTCCTCCTCGCCCAGTTCAACCACGCCGCGCGTTCCCCTCGGCAGGCCTGGCGAGGGCTGGCGATCAAGGGCGAGCTGGCCCCGGCGGAGCGGCAAGGCGCCGACAAGCCGCCTCGCGACGGTCAGCGCGGCCTTTGGCGATCACGGCCAACCCCATGCCTGCCCGGTGATGCGCCATTACCCCAGCCGGTCGATCGGCCCGGCGAAGTACGTCACAAGTCTCTTGCCTTGGGTGCCCAATCGCCTGAATCTGGACTTATCTTGTGAGGGCCGTCCCCGCCACGATGGAGCGAGCGGGCAGCCAAGGAGGGGCGATGTCATCGGTCTTGCGTAAGCTTGTGCTCATCGGCGCGGGCGCGGCGCTCCTGTCCGGACTGACGGCAGGGCCGCTGACAGCCGCCTCGTCGACCAAGAAGACCTACGGCGTCACGGTCACCCCCGCGACCCTGGACTACGGCGCCCCGAGCATCACCTCGGCGTTCAGCGTCACCTACATGAACACGACCCCCGGTGGTATCGCCTCGTTCAACTCGCTGAGCCTGAGCGCGCCGGCCGGATACTCGATCGACGCCACGTCCGTCTCCTTCACCACGACCACGGGGAGCTCGGCCGGGAACCTGACGTCGAGCCCCACGACCGTCACGGTGACGAACCTGTACCCGGTGACGTACGGCCAGTCGGTCACCCTTTCGTTCTCGGCGACCGTCGACACCTCGAATCTCTCGTGCGCGACGGCGGCTGGCGCCTGGACCACCTACGCTTGGACCGGCGCGAACACGAGCGGCACCCTGTTCGCGCTCTCCTCGGCGGTCCCCACCACGACGATCGGCACGGACCTCCAGCCCGGAGCCTCGATCACGGCCAGCGGGGTGACCGTGACGAACGTCGGCACGACATGCGTGCCGGTCACGGTCAGCCGGAACGGCAACACCGTCACGATCCTCAAGCCGACCATCGAGGGGGTCGCGCTCAGCGTCGACATCCTCTGGGACCCTGAGCCCGCGGTCCTGCCGCTGCCGGTGGACCAGGTGGAGGCTTCCGGCAGCGCGACCCCCGGTCCCGTCCAGTGGTGCGGCGGCACGCCGAGCCAGCCCACGGTCCCGGCGGGCCAGGTGTCCTGCCTCGTCTCGGAGTCGTCGCAGATCTACGGCCCCGACGCCAGCGGGAACCAGCAGGTCCGGGTTCACGACGTGGTCTACCTGCTGGGCGACTACAGCATCGTGCGCGGCTAGCCCGCCGGACCCGGGCGCCGCTTGGAGCACGAGCGGCCCCGGCCCGGGGCCGCTCGTTTCACGCCTCGGGGGTTGACGCGACCAGGGGAACCTCGGCGACGTGCCGGACGCCGAGCCTGGCGAGTGCCGCGGCGGCC
>JAJYGO010000052.1 GCA_021785115.1 Chloroflexota bacterium
GAGCACCCCGAGACGGCGCGGCGGGCCGCGGCGCGGATCCGGGTCGGGTGGGAGCCCCTCCCGGTGGTCGGTGACATGGAGGAGGCGCTCCGGCCGGAGGCCCCGCGCGTGCACGACTTCGGGAACGTCCTGCGCCACGTCCACATCCTGCACGGCGACCCCGACGGGGCCGCGGCCGACGTCTGGGTCGAGGGCTACTACGAGACCGCCATGCAGGACCAGGCGCCGCTCGGCCCCGAGGCCGGGCTCGCGATCCCGGCCGAGGACGGCGGGGTCGACCTCTACGTCTCGACCCAGTGGCTGCATGTCGACCGCCAGCAGATCGCGCCCTGCCTCGGCCTGCCCGAGGAGAAGGTGCGCATGACGCTCGCGGGGATGGGAGGCGCGTTCGGCTCGCGCGAGGACATCCACATGCAGATCCACGCCTGCATGCTCGCGCTCTCCACTGGCCGGCCGGTGAAGATGAGCTTCGGCCGCGAGGAGTCCTTCCACGGGCACGTCCACCGCCACCCCTCGCGCGTCTGGATGCGTCACGGCGCCACGCGCGACGGCCGGCTCGCGGCCGTCGACACGCGGCTGCTGCTGGACGGCGGCGCCTACGCGTCCTCGTCCCCGGCCGTGCTGGCGAACGCCTCCACCTTCGGCGCCGGTGCCTACGAGGTGCCCAACGTGCGGATCGAGGGCACGGTCGTGTACACGAACAACCCGCCCTGCGGGGCCATGCGCGGGTTCGGCGCACCGCAGATCACGTTCGCCGCCGAGTCCCAGATGGACAGGCTTGCCGCCGAGCTCGGCATGGACCCGGTCGAGCTCCGCCTGCGCAACGCGCTCCGCACGGGATCGGTGCTGCCCACCGGACAGGTGATCCGCGGCAGCGCCCCGGCGCGCGAGGTGCTCGAGCGGTGCGCCGCGCTGCCGATGCCAGAGCCCGAGCCGGACCGCGGTCGCGACGCCCTCGCCTACCCCGGCGGGGCCGGCAACGTCGGACGCGGCGAGGGGCTGCGCCGCGGGGTCGGCTACGCGCTCGGCTACAAGAACGTCGCCTACAGCGAGGGGTTCGACGACTCGACCGAGGCGCGGGTGACCGTCTCGCGCGGGGCCGACGGGCCGGTCGTGGAGGTCCACACGGCGGCCGTCGAGGTCGGCCAGGGGCTCACGACCGTCCTCACCCAGATCGCGCGGACCGAGCTCGGCATCGACCAGGTGGTGATCCGCTCCGCCGACACGGCGGTCGGCGACGCCGGATCCACGTCCGCCTCCCGGCAGACCATGATGGCCGGCGGCGCCGTGCGGGACGCCTGCCGGCTCGCGCGCGAGGACCTGTTCGAGCGTGCGCGGCGCCGGGCGGCGGCCGCAGGTCTCGAGCCCGAGGGCGGGCTCGCGTTGGAGGGCGGGCGCGTCACCGCCGGGGACATGCCCGTCGCGGCCGTGGCCGAGCTCCTCGACGAACCCATCGCCCGCACGGCTGTCTTCCACCACCGCCGGACGCGGCAGTTCGACGCCGAGGGGCAGGGTGACATCCACGTCGCGTTCGCGTTCGCGGCCGAGCGCGCCGTGGTCGAGGTGGACGAGGACCTCGGCCTGGTCCGGGTCGTCCAGGTCGCCGCGGCCATCGACGTCGGGCGGGCCCTCAACCCCCAGGGGGTCGAGGGTCAGATCGAGGGCGGGACCGCGATGGGCCTCGGGCTCGCGCTCATGGAGGAGGTGCAGGTGAAGGACGGCGTGATCCGCAACGCCTCGTTCACCGACTACCTGATCCCGACGATCCTCGACGTGCCGCCGATGGTCTCGACGGTCGTCGAGGAGCCGGAGCCGGGCTCGCCCTACGGGGTGAAGGGCATCGGCGAGTCGGCCACGATCGTCGCCACGCCGGCGATCGTGGCCGCCCTGCGCGCCGCCACGGGCCGGGAGCTGAACCGGGCACCGGTGACCCCCGACGACCTCGTCGGGCTCCGCCCGCCGGCCGCGAGCCACGGGCGGGCCCCCGTGCCGGAGGTCCCCGGCCAGCAGTCGATCCCCGAGTACCTCGGCATGGGGCTCGGGCAGCAACAGCTCATGAAGGGGAGGAACTGATGGATCGAAAGGCCCTCACGGGACGGGACTTCATCGAGACGATCGACTGGTCGACCGAGGAGATCGAGGAGGCCCTCGCCGTCGCCGCCGAGCTGAAGGAGCGGTTCAAGCGGGGCGAGCCGCATCGCCTGCTGCCCGACAAGACCCTGTTCATGCTGTTCCTCGACAAGTCCACGCGCACGCGGAACGCGTTCGAGGCCGGCATGACCCAGCTCGGGGGCCACGCGATCTACCTGGACGCCGAGAAGACCCAGGTCGCCCACGGCGAGAGCCCCAAGGACATGGGCGTGATCCTGTCGCGCTACGGCCACGGCCTGGCCATCCGTCACGACCTCGCCCCCTACGAGGGCAACGCCTGGATGCGCGAGATCGCGAAGTGGGCCGACATCCCGCTGATCAACCTCCAGTGCGACGTGGACCACCCCACGCAGACGCTCGCCGACCTGATGACGCTGCGCGAGAGGCGCGGCGAGGACCTCCGCGGGCTGCGGGTCGCGGTCTCGTGGGCCTACGCGCCCTCGTACGCGAAGCCGCTCTCGGTCCCCCAGGGCCTCGCCACCCTGCTCCCCCGATTCGGCATGGACGTGGTCGTCGCGCACCCGCCGGGATTCGAGCTGATGCCCGAGGTGCGGGCCAAGGCCGAGGAGGCCGCGCGGCAGGCCGGCGCGACGATCACCTACACGAACGACATGGACGAGGCGTTCGCCGGCGCCGACGTCGTCTACCCGAAGTCGTGGGGCCGGCTCGACGCGTTCGGCAACGAGGCGAGGGCGCTGGAGGAGTCCGGCACCTACCGGGATTGGATCGCCGATGGCCGGCGCATGTCGCTCGCCAAGCCCGACGCGCTGTACATGCACTGCCTGCCGGCCGACCGAGGCAACGAGGTGACCGACGAGGTGATCGACGGCCCCCACTCGGTGGTCTACGACGAGGCCGAGAACCGGCTGCACACGGGCAAGGCGCTCATGGCGCTCACGATGGGCGGGTTCGCGGAGTAGCCGCGGCGACGATGGCGAGCGGCGTCGGGACGACGCGGCCGCTGCTCGTCCGCGGCGGGACCGCGGTCGACGTCGCCGGGGCGCGGCGGGCCGACGTGCTGGTGGTCGGCGAACGCGTCGCCGCGGTCGGCCCGCACCTCGAGGCCGATGGGGCCGAGGTGCTCGACGCGGCCGGGGCGTTCGTGATCCCCGGCGGCGTCGACGTCCACACGCACTTCGACCTGCCGGTCGGCGAGGTCCGGTCCGCCGACGACTTCGAGAGCGGGACGCTCGCCGCGGCGTGCGGCGGCACCACCTGCGTGGTGGACTTCGCCGGCGCCGGCCGCGAACCGCCGGAGGAGGCGCTGCGCACCTGGCACGCGAGAGCCGGCGGCCGGGCCGTCGTCGACTACGCCTTCCACCTGACCGTCACGTCGGTCCCGGAGGACCCGGTCGCGGCCCGAGCCCTGTTCGCGGGATTCGCCGCGGCCGGGGTCACCAGCGTCAAGCTCTACATGGCCTACCCCGAGCGGCTGATGGTCGACGATGCGACCCTCGCCCGCGCGCTGCGGGCCGCCACGGCCGAGGGCGTGCGCGTGTGCGTCCACGCCGAGGACGGCCTCGAGGTGGCGCGTCGACAGGACGAGGCCCGGCGCGCCGGGCGCGGCTCCCCCGCCGACCACCCCGGGACCCGCCCTCCCGAGGTCGAGGCGGCCGCTGCCCGCCGCGCGGCCGCCCTGGCACGGGAGGCGAGCGCGCCCCTGTACGTCGTCCACCTTTCGAGCGCGGCGGGCCTGGAGGCCGTGCGGACCGCTCGCGACGAGGGCGCGGAGGTCGTGGCCGAGACCTGCCCTCACTACCTCTTCCTCACGGCCGACGCGCTCGCCGGCCCCGTCGCGGAGGCCCAGAACTTCGTCTGCTCGCCGCCCCTGCGGTCCGACGCCGACCGCCGGGCGCTCTGGCGCGGGCTCGCCGACGGCGACATCCAGGTCGTCGCCACGGACCACTGTCCGTTCACCCGCCGCGACCGGGCGCGGGGGGTCGCCGACCGCGAGGAGGGCTGGGCCGACTTCACGCAGATCCCCGGCGGCCTGCCCGGCGTCGAGACCCGCGTCGGCCTGCTGTTCCAGGGCGTGCGCGAGGGACAGCTGACCCTCGAGCGGTGGGTCGACGCGGTGGCCGGCGCGCCGGCGCGCCTGTTCGGGCTGGGCGGCACCAAGGGGTCGCTCGCGCCCGGGACGGACGCCGACCTCGTGGTGTTCGACCCCGGGGCGCACCGCCGGCTGGACGCGGCCGCCCTCCACTCGCGCGCCGACCACAGCCCCTACGAGGGCATGGACGTCGTCGGGTGGCCGGCGCTCACGCTCTCGCGCGGGCGCGTCGTCGCGCGCGGCGGCGAACCGGCCGGCACCGCCCCCGGGTGGGGTCGCTACGTGCCGCGCAGCCCGTCGGTGACCCCGCACGGGCGATAGCGCCCCGTCCCGGTGGTATCGTTCTACTATGGACGTTCAAATGAGAACGAATTCCGAGCCCGTGGCGGCCGCGGTCGAGGTCCACGACCTCGCCAAGCGCTACGGGGACCTCGAGGCTGTCCGCGGCGTCAGCTTCGAGATCGGAACCGGCGAGACGTTCGGCTTGCTCGGGCCGAACGGCGCGGGGAAGACCACCACGATCAACATCCTCTGCACGCTGGCGCGGCCGAGCGCCGGGCGGGCGGCCGTCGCCGGGTTCGACGTCGTGCGCCAGCGCGCCGAGGTTCGGCGCCGCATCGGCCTGGTGTTCCAGGACACCACCCTCGACGACTACCTGACGGCCGAGGAGAACCTGCGCTTCCATGCCGACCTGTACGGCATGCCGCGCGACCAGATGGGCGCCCGGGTGCGCGATGTGCTGGAGATGGTCGAGCTCTGGGACCGCCGCGGCAGCGTCGTGCGGACGTTCTCGGGTGGCATGAAGCGACGGCTCGAGATCGCGCGCGGGCTGCTCCACTCCCCCCGCGTCCTGTTCCTCGACGAGCCGACCATCGGCCTCGACCCGCAGACAAGGGCCCACATCTGGAACTACATCGAGGAGCTTCGCCGGCGCGAGCGGATCACGATCTTCCTCACGACCCACTACATGGACGAGGCCGAGCACTGCGACCGAATCGCGATCATCGACCACGGCCGGATCGTCGCGCTGGACACCCCGGCCGCGCTGAAGGAGAGCGTGGCGCGCGACCGCGTCGAGCTCGCGACCGACGACGACCAGGCGGCCACGGCCGAGCTGCGGGAGCGGTTCGGCCTGGAGCCGAGCACGGCCGAGGGGGCCGTGCGCGTCTACGTCCCTCGCGGCGACGAGTTCGTGCCACGGCTGTTCGCGGAGCTCTCCGTGCCCATCCGTTCGGTGAACGTCGCCCGCCCGACGCTGGACGACGTGTTCATGACCTATACGGGCCGGACCATCAGGGACACCGAGGCCACGACGGCCGACCGGCTGGCCTCGAGCCCCTGGCGACACCAGAGGAGGCGATGAGCGTGGCCGGCACGAAGACCGCGGAGGTCGCGCCCGTCCGGGTGGCCGGCGGGGCCCTGCGCGACGACCTGCGCGCCATCGGCGTGGTGTGGCGGCGCGAGCTGATCCGGTTCCTGCGCAACCGCCTGCGGATCGTGACCTCGCTCGCCCAGCCGATCCTGTTCCTGTTCATCCTCGGCACCGGGCTCTCGCACCTGATCCCCGGCGGCAGCGGCTTCGACTTCCGGACGTTCATGTTTCCCGGCGTCGTGGCCATGACCGTGCTCTTCACCGCGATCTTCTCGGCGGTCTCGATCGTCTGGGACCGCGAGTTCGGGTTCCTGCGCGAGATGCTGGTGGCGCCGGCGCGGCGCAGCGCGATCATCATCGGGAAGGCGGCCGGCGGGGCGACCGTCGCGACGCTGCAGGGCGTCATCATGCTGGCCCTGGCCGGGTTCGTGCACGTGCCCTACGCGCCGACGCTGCTCGCCGTCTTGGTGCTCGAGATGGCGCTCGCCGCCTTCATGCTGACGGCCTTCGGCCTGATGCTGGCGAGCCGCATCCAGCAGGTCGAGTCGTTCCAGGTCGTGATCCAGTTCTTCGTGCTGCCGATGTTCTTCCTGTCCGGCGCGGTGTTCCCGCTGTCGGGGCTCCCGGGCTGGCTCGCCGTCCTGGCGAGGATCGACCCCCTCTCCTACGCGGTCGACCCCATGCGCCGGATCGTGTTCGCCCACACCTCCGCCCCACCGGCCGTCCAGCTCGCGCTGAACCCCGGGATGACCTGGAACGGCTGGCGCCTGCCGACCGGGCTGGAGCTCGGCCTCGTGGCGGCGCTCGGGCTGGTCCTGCTGGTCGTCGCCGCCGTCAACTTCTCGCGGACCGACTGACGGGCCGGGCGGGCGGGCCTCCGCCGGAGGCTCGCCGGCCGCCCGGCCGCCCTCTCGCGGCCGGCGCCCCTCCGGCGCATGATGGAGGTGCGATGGGGCGCAGTGCCGCGCCGGAGGCGGCGGGCCACCCGACCCGCTACTGGCACCGTCTGGACGACGGCCGGGTGCAGTGCGACGTCTGTCCGCGCGTATGCCGGCTCCACGAAGGGCAGCGCGGGCTCTGCTTCGTGCGCATGCGGCAGGGCGACGCCATCGTGCTCACGACGTACGGGCGCTCGAGCGGCTTCTGCGTGGATCCCATCGAGAAGAAGCCGCTCGATCACTTCCTGCCGGGCACCCCGGTGCTGTCGTTCGGCACGGCCGGCTGCAACCTCGCGTGCCGCTTCTGCCAGAACTGGGACATCTCCAAGGCGCGGACGGTCGACGTCCTCGCCGCGACCGCCTCGCCGGAGCGGATCGCTGCCGCGGCCGAGCGCCTCGGCTGCCCGAGCGTGGCCTTCACCTACAACGACCCCGTGATCTTCATGGAGTACGCGATCGACGTGGCCGACGCGTGCCACGCCCGCGGGATCCGGGCGGTCGCCGTCACGGCAGGCTACGTCTCCCCCGCGCCGAGGGCGGAGTTCTTCGCGCACCTCGACGCCGCCAACGTCGACCTCAAGGGCTTCACCGAACGCTTCTACCACGACGTCTGCGCCGGGCACCTCGCCCCGGTGCTCGAGACCCTCGAGTTCGTGCGGCACGAGACGGCCGTCTGGCTGGAGATCACGAACCTGCTGATCCCGGGGCTGAACGACGCCGACGCGGAGATCGACGCGATGGCGCGGTGGGTCGTCGAGCGCCTCGGCCCGGACGTGCCGATGCACTTCACGGCCTTCCACCCCGACTGGAAGCTGCGTGACCGTCCGCCGACGCCGGCGGAGACCCTGACGCGGGCCCGCCGGATCGCGATGGCGGACGGCGTGCGCTACGCCTACACGGGCAACGTCCTCGACCCTCTGGGCCAGAGCACGTTCTGCCACGCCTGCGGAGAGCTGCTGATCGAGCGGGACGGGTATCGCCTGGGGCGATGGGGCCTCGACCGCGACGGCCGCTGCGTCGCGTGCGGGACCCCGTGCGCCGGGGTGTTCGAGCCCCTCCCCGGCGCCTGGGGGCCGCGGATGCTGCCCGTTCGCATGGGGGCGTCGTGACTGCCCGAACGATCCGCCGTCCCGCCGCGGCGGGGACCTTCTACCCTGGCGACGCGGCGGCGCTCGCCGCCGCCGTCGACGGCCTGCTCGCGAAGGCCGCCGCGCACGTCGCTCCCGGCCAGGCGGCGCCCCCGAAAGCATTGGTCGTCCCGCACGCCGGGTACGTCTACTCCGGCCCCGTGGCCGCCTCCGCGTACGCGCTGGTCGCAGCGGCACCCCGCGTGCTGCGGACGGTGGTGCTGCTCGGGCCGGCCCACTTCGTGCCGTCGTGGGGGGCGGCCGTCCCGGTGGCCACCGCCTGGGCGACGCCCCTCGGGGAGATTCCGGTGGACGCGACCCTCCGGGAGGTGGCGGCCGCCGCCGGCGCGACCGTCGACGATCTGCCGCACGAGCCGGAGCACGCCCTGGAGGTGCAGCTCCCGTTCCTGCAGCGGACGCTCGGGAACGGGTTCTCGATCCTCCCGGTCGCCGTCGGCACGATGGCGACGTCGGAGGCCGCCGACCTCGTGGCGGCGCTGTGGGGCGGCGGGGACACGCTGGTCGTGGTCAGCACCGACCTCAGCCATTACTACGACCTCGCCACGGCCCGCCGCCTGGACCGTCGAACGACCGACGCGGTGCTCGCACGGGACCCGGAGGCGATCGGCCCCGACGACGCCTGCGGCGCGTTCGCACTTCGCGGCGTGCTCGAGCACGCACGGCGGCAGGGGCTCCCGGCGCGGCTCCTCGACCTGCGGACCTCCGGCGACACGGCCGGCGACCAGCGCTCGGTCGTCGGTTACGGCGCGTTCGCGATCGACGCCTGAAGCTCGCCGCCTCGCCGCCTCGCCGCCTCGCCGCCTCGCCGCCTCGCCGTTGACGCCCGGCCGGCAGGGCCGGCAGCACGACCGGCGGGGAGGCCAACGGCCCTGCCCGGGCGCGACCCACGGCGTCATCGTGATGGTGGTGTGATGGCCCCGATCGATCGTCTGGCGAGGTGCCGGGCGGCCGCTCGCTGGTTGGGAGTCCTCGTGACGACCTCTATGCTGGCCGCCGGGTGTGGCAGCCCACCGGGGACCCGTTCGACCCCCCGGGCCGCGGAGCCGCAGGTGACCTCGCTTCCCGTCCCCACGTTGCGAGGGACGATGTCGGTCGAGGAGGCGCTGGCGCGGCGCCGGTCGGTGCGCGAGTACACGGACGAGCCCCTCACGGTGCAGGAGATCTCGCAGCTCCTCTGGGCGGCCCAGGGCCAGACGCGCTCGTGGGGCGGCCGGACCGCCCCGTCGGCCGGTGCGCTGTACCCGCTCGAGGTCTACGTGGTCGCCGCCGAGGGGCTCCGCCACTACCTCCCGGCGGGCCACCGGGCCGAGCTGCGATCGGCGGAGGACCTGCGCGAGCCCCTCGCGCGGGCAGCGCTCGGGCAGTCCGCGGTCGCGGAGGCGCCGGCCGTGTTCGTCGTCACGGCCGTCCTGGCCAGGACGGCGGCCAAGTACGGGTCCAGGGCGGAGCGATACGTGACGCTCGAGGCGGGCCACGCGGCGGAGAACCTCCTGCTGCAGGCGGTGGCGCTCGGTCTCGGAGGGGTCTCGATCGGCGCCTTCGACGACGCCCGCGTGCGTGAGGTCCTGGGCCTTCCCCGTGGCCAGCAGCCCCTGTACCTGATCCCCGTGGGGCACCCGAGGGACTGACGTTTCATCCCTGCGCGGCCGACCTGCGCGCGGCCGAGTCGACGGCTGCGATATGCTCCCTCCGGCGGTGGAGCTCGCCGAACGCCCTCGAGGCCGATAGCTCCTACCTGAGGATCCCTGGACGTCCCCTCGGGAGGGCATGGCGTGCGACAGAGGCCGGCGAAGCGCCCGATTCCTCATCCCCCGCAGGCGTCCACGCGTTCGGCCGCGCTGAAGTTCGTCGTGCTCGTCGGCGTCATGAGCTTCTTCGCGGACTTCACCTACGAGGGCTCGCGCTCGATCATCGGCCCCTACCTCGGGATCTTCGGAGCCGGCGCGCTGGCGATCGGCGTCGTGACCGGCCTCGGGGAGCTGCTTGGCTACGGGCTCCGTCTGGTGTCAGGAGGCCTCGCCGACCGGACCCGCCAGTTCTGGCCGATCACCATCGCCGGCTACATCCTGCAGATGTCGGTCGTGCCGCTGCTGGCCCTCGCCGGAAGCTGGCCGGTCGCGGCGATCCTGATCGTGCTCGAGCGGGTTGGGAAGGCCACGCGGAACCCTCCCCGCGACGTCATGCTCTCTCACGCGGCCCGGGAGATCGGCTACGGGCGCGCCTTCGGGCTGCACGAGGCGCTGGACCAGTTCGGCGCCCTGTTTGGGCCGCTCGCCGTCGCCGGAATCCTCGCGATGCGCCGCGGCGGCTACCGCGAGGCGTTCGCGGCGCTCGCGATCCCCGCGGCCGTCATGCTGGGGATCCTCTTCGTCGCCCGGCTCCTCTACCCTCGCCCGCAAGACCTGGAGTCCAGTCCTCCGGACGTGCACGCCCAGGGACTCTCCCGGGTCTTCTGGCTCTATCTCGCCGGGGCCGGGCTGGTGGCAACCGGCTTCGCGGACTTCCCGCTGATCGCCTTCCACTTCCAGCGCTCGGCCACCGTCTCCGCGGAATGGACCCCGATCTTCTACGCGGTCGCCATGGGCGTGAGCGGGGCCGGCTCGCTGCTGCTGGGCCGCGTCTACGACCGGATCGGGATCGGGATCCTCGTCCCGCTGACCGTCCTCTCGGCGGCCTTCGCTCCACTGGTGTTCCTCGGTGGGTTCCGGTGGGCACTGGTCGGTGTCTCGGTGTGGGGCCTCGGGATGGGGGTCCACGAGTCGATCATCCCGGCAGCAGTGG
This sequence comes from Chloroflexota bacterium, assembly GCA_021785115.1. The sequence goes on from JAJYGO010000052.1 coordinate 10,441, forward strand.
CCCTCATGGTGCCGCTCGAGCGACGCGCCTCCGCGTACGGCCTGTTCACCGCCGGCTACGGCGTGTTCTGGTTCCTCGGAAGCGCGGCGATCGGCGGGCTCTACACGGTCTCGATCCACGCGGCGGTGTGGTTCTCGGTGCTCGCCGAGCTCGCCGCCGTGCCGCTGCTCGTTCTGGTCACGCGCCGGTTCCGCGCGGCGAGGCCGGCCTGACGGGCTGGGGAGGTGGGAGCAATTCTCGTATCGGACGAGCGGCACATCCGGCCGGGAGGCATCCGGAGCGCCGGCGTCACCGGGGGGAGGCCATGACCGCCTCCGGCCGGCGGCCGCCGCTCGCCGGCCTCGAGGCCGACCTCGACTTCGAGCGGGCGTCGGAGGCCACCGTCACCCTGCACGTCCCCGCGGACGCCGGGCTGCCGCGCGACCCACGGCAGCTCCGGATGGCCGTCTACCTCGGCGTCTACGACCTGCTCGCCGAGCGCGCGGTCGAGGACGCCGGCGAGGTCGGGGCGGGCACGGCCGCCCTCGAGCGCGCGCTGCGCCTGGTGGAGGCGAGCGACGGCCCGCTGCGGTTCGCGCTGTTCGAGCGGCGCTCCCGGGCCGAGGCGCAGGAGCTGGTGGCGCGGATGCGGGGGAAGGAGATCGCGATGACCGAGGGCTGGATGCTTCCCCGGCTCGAGCAGGACATCGCGGCGTACCGGGAACGCGTCGCTGCCCTCCGCAGGGCCCTCGATGCCGCCGGGGGCAGGGCCTCGTGAGCCCCGCGACCCGGCTCCCGGTCGAGGTGCTCACGGCCGACTGGGCGAGGGTCCTGCGGGCGGCGGAAGCGAGCGAGCGCGTCGACGCGGAGGACCTCGAGGAGGAGATCGGGCGCCGCGGCGCGGGACTCCTCGCCGGCGAGCCGCCCCCCGAGCGCGTCGACCCCCTCCTCGCCGGCGAGGAGCGCCTGGCCGCCCTCCGACGAGCCTTCGTCCGGCGGGCGGCGGCCCTGGCGGTCCTGCGGTTCGAATACGCGAGCGGACGACGCCGGTTCGTCGATGCCGCCGAGGCCGAGGAGCGGGCCTACGTCCGCAAGCTCGCCCTCGACCGCGACGTGGTCCCCCCGATGAAGGAGGAGGCGCGGGCGCTGCGGGCCGAGATCCGCCGGCTGGAGGCGGCGCTCCGAGTCGCGGGCGTCGACCCGGAGGCGATCGGGCCCGCGGTCGACTGGTCGAGCACGCTCGCGGTCGACACCTACGTGCGACCGGAGTACGAGAGCCCCGAGTCCCGCCGGGCCAAGGCCATCGAGTTCTTCCGGAGGCTCGGGTGAGGCGCGCACGCCGTCCCGCCGAAGGGCTCCGGTCGGCGCTCCATGACCCCCGCCCCGATCCCTTCCTGCGCCACTACGCTCCGGCCGCGTCGACCAGCAGCACGGGGACCGCTGCGGCACGAACCAGCCGGTCGGCGACCGACCCGATGAGGGGGCCCGGGCCACTCCGGCCGCGCCGGCCGACGATCACCAGGTCGAACCCGTGATCCACCGCGTAGGTGGCGATCGCCGTGGCCGGGTGTGGGTCCTCGAGCACGTGGTGAACGATCCGTTCGTCCGCGGGATCGAGGCCGAGCCGCGCCATCACCTCGGACAGCCGCTCGACGACGAGCCGACGCGCGCTCGCCAGATCGCGGGCACGATCCTCGCCTGCCTCCGCGTGCGATGCGGGAGCCAGCACGGAGAGCGCCACGATCCCTCCCCCCGCGTAGCGCTCGACGAGGTGAAGCGCGGCCGAGAGCGCGGTCTCCGCTGCGGCCGACCCGTCCCATCCGACGAGGATCCGTCGGAACATCTCGCTCCCCCGCGGGACCCCTCCCTCGAGCCCCGCACCGGCGCCGCCGCGGTCGATCATCGAATCACCGACACCGCCGCCAGCGCGACCACCAAGGCGATCAGCACGTACCCGACATACGCGGACAGCCGACCGGACTGCAGCCGCTTGGCTCCGCGCGACAGCCCGAGCAGCATCGCTCGGAGCGGAGCGTACAGGTAGGCCTCGACGGGCTCAACCACGTCCGAGGAGTAGACGACGTGCGTCTCCTGGTCGGCGGCCTCCTCCTCTCTGAGCTCGCGCCGGGGACGAAGGACGGCGTCGAGCACGTGGCGAGCAGGATTCGAGTATCCGAACGCCGTGTACCGGGCCTCGCCCGCCACCCCCCCGCCCGCCGAACGCCAGGCGGGCACCCGTCGAATCCGAATCAATCGCCCGCGCGAGGCCGCCCACGCGAACAGTCCGGCCGCGAGCGCGAGAAGCGGCAGCACGATCCACAACCACGAGGGGGACAGGATCGAGAAGCCCGCGAACACCGGCTGGAGCACCCACGGCGATCCGAGCGCTCGAAGCACGAGCCCCGGGGAGATCACGGGACCCAGTCCCTGCGCGAGGAACCTGATCTCGAGCGGAGTCAGTGCGGCGACGGCGAGGCACGCGAGCGCGAGGAGCAGAGCGGCGCTCCGTCCAACCATCGACGCCTCGCGCCCTCGCGCCACCGACCCTTCCGCGCCGCCGAGCACGACGAGCCCGATGAGCCGCACGAACACCAACGCGGCGAAGCCCGCGGTGAGGGCCACGAGCGCCCCCGCCCCGGCCATCGCGAGCTTGAGAGCCAGACTGGAGAGCCGGAACTGCTGCATCAGGGCCTCCAGCAGGAACCACTCGGACACGAACCCCACCGTGGGCGGGAGCCCCGCGAGGGTGATCGAGGCGACGGCGAACGTCACGCCCGTCCAGGGCAGCGATCGGCCAACTCCTCTGAGATCGTTCAACTCCGTCGTCCCGGCGGCTGCCTCCATGGAGGCGGTCGCGAGGAACAGCCCGGACTTCGCGAGCGCGTGGGCGATCATGTGGAGGCCGCCGACCAGCACGCCGACCGCGACGAGCTGGGGGCTGCCCACGGCCGCTCCGGTCAGCGCCACCCCGACGCTCACCAGCAGCAGGCCGCCGTTCTCCACGCTGGAGAAGGCGATCACGCCGCGCAGGTCCCCGTGCACGGCCGCATGGGCGACCCCGAGCAGGGCCGTGATCCCGCCGAGCACCAGGGCAACGATCGGGATCCACACGGGCGGGTGCCCGAGCAGCGCCAGCGTGCGCCACAGCCCGTAGACGCCGACGTTCACCGCGAGCCCCGCCATCGCGGCTCGCGCGGGGCCGGGAGCCGCCGCGTACGCGGAGGGCATCCAGACGTGGAAGGGAACCACCCCGAGCTTGACCGCGAATCCGAGGACCAGCAGCAGGTAGGCGACGTCGATCGCGGCGCTGTGGCGAACCCCGACCCAACGCGAGAAGACGAACGTCCCAGCATGCGCCGCGACCAGGAGCAGCCCGACGAGCAGCATCGCCCCGCCGATCTTGCCGAGCGAGAGGGCGAGGAACCCCGCCCCCGCGCGATCCTCGCGATGGCGCTCGAAGGAGGCCATGGCGTACATCGCGAGCGTGACCCCCTCCCACGCGATCATGAACAGAAAGGCGTCCCCGGCGATCACCACCACGACGATGCTGCCGAGCAGGGCGTTGTAGAGAGCGCCGAGCCCTCGCGCCCGGAGGCGCCCCTCCGGCCCCACCCAGGATGCGAAGCCGAGCGACACGGGGATCGATACGCCGAGAACCACCACGAGGAACAGCGCGGCGAGGTGGTCGACGACGACCGTCGTCCCCGGGAACCGCAGGAGGGTCCCGAGCGAGATGCGGACCGTCCCGCCTCCCATCCCCAAGACCCCCGTCGCGACGACCGCCCCCGCGCCGAGGAGGGAGAACCAGTACGGGATGGGACGAGCCCATCTGGGGCCAATGCCCAACGCGAGGTCGGCCGCGGCGCCCGCCACGAATGCAAGCAGGCCGAGCAGCAGGAGCGTCGCCATCACGCCACCTCGGCGAGCAGGCCGACCGCAAGGAGGATCCCGTGCAGGATCGAGAACGGGCTCGGCGGAGACCCGGGCACCCACACGTCCACGGGAAGGATGTCCCCGACGCCCCCGAGCGTCGCGTAGCCCGGATGCACGAGCCCGCCCGAGGCCGCATCGGCCCCGACTGCGAGCACGATGCGCGGCTCGGGCATCGCCTCGTGGGTCCGCAGGAGCGGCCCGCGCATGCCACGGGCGCCGGCACCGGTTGCCAGCAGGATGTCCGCGTGCCGGGGGGTCGCCGTGAAGAAGACGCCCAGCCGCTGGACGTCGTAGACGGGGTTGGTCAGCGCCGCCACCTCCCACTCCTCGGCGCCATCGGAGCCGGCGTCGACGTGGCGCACGTGAACCGATCGACGAAACTGGCGAACCCGGCCGGCGAGCTCCGATCGGAGCCCGCGAAGGTCCTCCTCGTCCTCGTCGCGCCCGGGAACGACGAGGGCGTGACGGCGTCGGCTCGCGACCTCGATCCTCGGATCGAATCGGAACAGGTCTGGGCGCGCCTCGACGCATCGACCGCAGAGGATGCACCGCCCGCGATCCAGACGGACGGCCCCGCTCTCGGTGGCGATCGCTCCGGTCGGGCAGAGGGCCTCGACATCGACATCGGCCGACTCCGGGACGCCACGTGCGAGCGTCACCGAGCCACGCCACGCCGGACCGTAGCCGTCCGGCCGCTTCGGGTAGGGAGTCGTGACCACCCCCTCGCGGAGCCCCCTCGCCGCCCAGGGAGCCATCAGCCGGCCACCCCCGCGATCGAGAGGCCGAAGCTCGCCTCGATGAACGCGAAGTCCGTCAGGATGTCGCCACGGAAGACGGCGGGGAACAGCGCCAGGTTGTGGAACGACGCCGAGCGGGGCTTGCAGCGACGCACCCGACCGTCCTGCACCTCGACCAGGTAGAGGACCTCCCCCTGGGGAGCCTCGGCCCACCCGAAGCCCCGCCCCTGACCGACCTCGGCAGGCACGGCCACCCGCCACCGAGGTGCGCGGCGATCCGCCAGCACGTCGGCGGCCTGCCGGAGGAGGTGGAACGCGCCCCAGATCTCGTCCCACCGGACCCACAGACGGGCGAGGGCGTCGCCCTCGGGCCGGGCCGGCGCGGACCGGACGCCGAGCTCCCCGTACGCCGCATATCGACGCGACGCCCTCACGTCCTCCGGGAGGCCGGCGGCACGGCCGATCGGCCCGAGCGTCCCGTGGGCGCGCGCGAGCTCGGGCGTGAGCCGTCCCGTGCCCCGCAATCGATCGAGGAACGAGGCGGTCTCCATCAGCAGGTCGGCGTCCCGCCGGATTCCCCGCTCGAGCCCCCCGAGCGCATCGATCATCTCGGCCGGCCGGAGGGCGGGCGGTGCCGCAACCCCGCCCGGGACCACCACTCCCCTTCCGAAGCGGCTGCCGCACATGCGTGACACCAGGCGGAGCACCCGCTCCTTGTGCAGCGAGAACCGGGCCACCGCGACGGCGAGCCCGGCCGGCTCGGCCAGGCGCGTCGCCGCGTCGAGGTGGTTTGCGATGCGCTCGAGCTCGGCGTAGACGGTGCGGACCAACCGCGCCCCTTCGGGGACCTCGACGCCGGCGATCCCCTCCACGGCCTGACAGAAGGCGAGCGCATGGGCGACCGACGCGACGCCCTCGACGCGCTCGGCGAGCAGGGCCGCATCGTCGAACACCATCCCCTCGAAGCGCTTCTCGATCCCGCGATGCTTGAAGAACACCCGGGGCCGGACGTGCGGGATCTCCTCTCCCGGCGTCTCCACGAGGTACTCGACCGACTCGAACACGCCCGAGCGCACCGGGCCGTAGGGGATCATGAACATGCCGGGCCCGCCCACGTGGGCCGGGAGGACCCGCTCGCTGGGCTCGATGCCCTCGCTCGCGCCGATGCCCCCGGGGTTCGGCCGGGCGACTCCCTCCCCCTCCCCCTGGGGCAGCACGAGCCCGCTCGGTCTCGGGTGCCCCTCGGGCACCAGGCCGAACTGGTCGCGGATCTCGCGCTCGTACCAGGAAGCTGCAGGCACCGAGACGGTCACCGAGGGATAGGTGCCCGGCGGTCTCGCCACCACCGTCTCGATCGCATCCAGAGCATCCTGCCGGGCAAGCGCGGCCACAAGCCGCACTCCGCCGTCGACTGCCGAGCCGAACAGCCCGGCGAACCTCGAGCCCGCGCCGACGCGCGAGGCCACCACCGCGTCGAACTCGTCGGTCCTCGCACGCACGACGGACGGCGCCGCGCTCATCGCGTACCTCCGATGACGGCGGCACCGCGCTGCAGCAGCAGCAGGAGCTCGGCCGGCGGATGCAGCCCGAGCAGCAGCAGCCCCAAGATGCCCGCCACCATCGGCACGACCATCCAGAGGCTCACCTCTCCCCGCGCGAGCCCCTCGCGCGCCGGGAGGACCGTCATCCGGTTCCCGTAGGAGGCGAGGCCGAGGAACGCGATGGTGACCAGCACCACGAGGATGGCCGCCGCCGCGTCCTGGCCACCCGACAGCCCTCCGCTCACGATCAGGAACTCGCTGCGGAAGATGCCGAAGGGAGGCAGCGCCGAGAGCGCCAGCACCGCCAGCAGGAACATCGAGCCGCTCCAGGGCAGCACGTCGATGCCACCGCGGATGGCCCCCAGACTCTTCGTGCCGAACTTGCGGACGAACGCGCCGGCCCCGAAGAACGCGGTGCCCTTGGCGGCCGCGTGTGCCAGCACATGGAGCAGGACCCCGACGAGCGCGATCGGCGTCCCGAACGCGGTTCCCACCGCGAGGATGCCCATGTGCTCGACGCTCGAGTACGCGAGCAGCCGCTTCACGTTCCGCTGGTCGAGCACGAAGAGCGCCGCGAGCAGGAGGGAGGCGACGCCGAAGACCAGCAGCACGTTCCGGGGAAACACCGGCCCGAGGGCCCGGACGGCCACCTGATGGAACCGGAGGATCGCGTAGAAGCTCACGACGAGGAGCGCGCCCGACAGCATGGCGGAGACCGGGGTCGGTGCCTCCGCGTGGGCGTCGGGAAGCCACGTGTGCACCGGCACCAGGCCCATCTTCGTGCCGAACCCGAGCACGGCCAGGACGTAGGCGAGCTTCACGAGCGTCTCCGGCATCGCGGGGGCCGCCGCCTGCAGCCTCGTCAGGTAGGGCTCGTAGGCGGGCCCGAAGACGTGGCTGCCGGCCGCGTACATGAAGATCGTCCCGAGCAGCGCAACCGCCAGGCCGACCGAGGCGATCAGGATGTACTTCCAGGCGGCCTCCGCTGCATCGTCGGTGTTCTCGATGGCAACCAGCAGCGCCGAGATCACCGTGGTGATCTCGATCGCGACCCACACGAGCGCGAGGTCGTTGACGATCGGGACGCAGAGCATCGACCACGCGAAGAGGTTGATCCCCACGTAGAAGCGTCGGGCGTACCGTGGGAAGTCCTCCGACCCCTCCTCGGATCGGAGGTACCCGACCGAGTACACGGCCGCCGTCGCGTAGACGAACGCGACGGCCACCAGGAACACCTCCGAGAGCGCATCGACCCGGAGCCATGCGCCCACCGAGACCGCGCCGTCCACCGCCGGGCCGACCATGACGAGGGACAGGGCGAAGGTCCCGATCGAGGCGGCAACCGTGGCGGCCTGAGCGACCCGGGGGCGCGGCACCAGCGACAGGCAGGCCGCCACCGCCGGAAGGACGAGGATCGCAACGAGGACGCCCCTCATCGGTCAGCCCTTGAGCCGGTCCAGGACCTCGGTGCTGAGGGTCTCGCTGCGGATGTGATGGGTCCGCATCAGCGCACCGAAGACGACGACGGCGACCAGGAGGTCGAAGAGGAAGACGATGGCGAGGATGAGCGGGAGGCCCCATGCCACGACCAGGCCTGCCACCGACACCCCGTTCTCGATGGAGAACGCGCCCACCGCCTGCGAGACGACGTCCGAGCGCACGATGATCACGACGAGGGAGGCGAGCACCACCGCCACCGACACCGCGAGGGCGGGCGCCGGCAGGATGCTGTCCCTGCCGACGCCGAGGCTGCCGACCGCGAACAGGCCGAACGCGGCGACGGCCACGGCGATGAGCGCCGCGGCAGGCGTCTTCAGGCGGGCGCTGTGCGCGAGATCGACGTCGGCCTCGCGGACGAACCGCGGGATCAGGATCGGGATGAGGACGACCTTGAGCGCGACCGAGAGCCCCGCCAGCACGAACAGTTGGGGCACATGGGCGACGCCGGCCACGACCGCGGAGAGGACCGCGACGAGAGCCGACTGGACGGCGTAGATCCGCACCTGCGCGTGGACCAGCTGGGCGCGCAGCATCGCGAACACGGCGAGCAGCACGAGCACCGCCACCACGTTCGCCGTTCCCTCGAAGCCCGTGGGCGCGGGATGCATCATCCGCCCCCCAGGTAGAAGGTGAACACCGCGACCACCGCGAGCAGGAACGCGGCCGCCATGAACTCGGTGATCTTGAACAGGCGGAGCTTCGCGAACGAGTTGTCGATGATCGCGAGGATGCAGCCGACGATCAGCGCCTTGCCGATGAGGACGGGGATCGCGAGGAGAACCGAGCCGACGTGCCCGCTGGACGCGAGCCCCCACGGCGCCACGAACACGTCCACGAAGATCGTGTAGAGGATCAGCTGCTTCATCGCCGATCCCCACGTGAGCAGGGCGAACAGGGGGCCCGAGTGCTCGAGCGTGCGCGCCTCGTCGATCATCCCGAACTCGAGCGTCCCGCTGTGGGTCTCGACCGGGATCCTCCCGGTGTCGGCGACGACCACCATGAAGAACGCGGCCGCCGCCAGCACGTGCGCCGGGCGCACGATCTCCCCCACGCTCGACCTGACCGTTGCCGCGAGCGCGTACGGCAGGTCGGTGGACGTCAGCAAGCCGACCGTGAAGGTGATGAACAGGATCGAGGGCTCGACGAGCGCCCCGAACGTCATCGCGCGGCTGCTGCCGAGCTGCGCATACGGGCCGCCGCTCTCCGCGGCCGCGAGCGCCACCGAGAAGCCGGCCAGCCCGAGCACGAACCCCCCACCGAGGATGTCTCCCATGTAGCCGAGGGGTAGCGGGTAGCTCGTCAGCACCGGGATCAGCAGCGGCACGAGCAGGTAGCAGGCGAACGCCACGATGGGCGCGACCACGAAGACCAGGCTCGCGTCCTCGGGGACGAGGGTCTCCTTGCGAAACAGCTTCCCGAGGTCGTAGTAGGGCTGGAGGACGCGGGGGCCCCGCCGGCCCTGCAGGCGACCCTCGACCTTCGCCACGACGCCGCTCACGAGCGGGCCGCCCAGGAGGACCGTCAGAACCTGCAGCGCATTGACCGCCGCGGGCGCAAGAATCACCAGAGCCCGTCACCTCCACGAGGAACCACTAGCTCTTCGCTAGAGGCCATCAGCTCGTGGCGGTTCGGGCTCCGGGCCCGCCGGGACCTCATCCGGCTTGCTCGCTTCATTGATAGCAGAGGGAGCGGCGCCGCGACAAACGCGGCCGACCACGGCATCCTCCCCACTGCGCCGTCCGCGCCAGAGCGCGACGTCGCCGTTGCGCGCACATGAGATAGGATGATCGGTGGCGATGAGGCCCGCCTGAAGGGTCGCGTTCGGCGGCTGATGGCTTCTACCGTTTGACGAGGTGGAAGCGAAGCCGCATGTCTCACCCGCAAATCGCGTCAGTGCGCACCAGCGCCGTCCCTCCGGGCGGAACGAGCCAGCCACTCGATCGCGAAACCTTCCCGCCACGGGGCCCGGACAAACAAGAGAGCCGGGACAGGTCGCATTTCGCGGAGCCGACGCGTCGGAGGTGAATCACTCCTTGCGATTCCACAGCATACTCTTCGGGCAGCTCGAACCCGGCGGCGAACTCGACGACCCGGCACAACCCCCTTTCCTAAGGGACCTGAATCTCGATCAAGTCATCGACTCGATGACCGTCGACCGCCTGGAGTACCGTCTGGACGCCTTCTTCTACACTCCGTTGCGCGACGTCGACACCGTGCGGTATCGGCATGCGGTGTTTCGCGATCTCGAGGATCCACCTCTGCTGGAATCCATTGGGGCGTTTGCGCAGCAGATGCACGCAATGCGCACCCGTCTCGTCCAGGCAGACCGGCTCCACTACAAGTACGAGAAGGAGGGCTGGTTCCTGGACGCGACGGCGACCTACTGCGACGCCGTGAGCTCACTGGCCGAGAGGCTCAGTGGCCTCGACGTCACCTCGCGTGGGCTCCTCGCGTTCCGGGACTACCTCCTGGGTTACACGCACTCCTCCGCGTTTACAGCGCTCGCGACCGAGACGCGGCAGATGCAGGCCGCCCTTGCCCAAGTGACATACCGCGTGCATGTCAAAGGGCACCGGGTCCGGGTCGGCAAGCAGGACGACGAGCCCGACTACAGCGTGGAGGTGGAGAAGACATTCGCCAGGTTCAAGCAAGGGGCCGTGAAGGACTACAGGGTCAGGCTCTCCACCGGACTGGGGATGAACCACGTTGAGGCTCGCATCCTGGAGCTCGTCGCGCGGCTGTATCGCGATGTCTTCCAGGAGTTGGACGGCTACTGCGGCCGCCACCGAGACTACGTCGACCCAACCATCCGCGCCTTCGACCGCGAAGTCCAGTTCTACCTCGCCTACCTGCAGCTCATCGAGCCGCTCAAGGGCGCCGGACTGCCCTTCTGCTACCCACACGTCTCGGCTCGCTCCAAGGAGGTGTGCGCCGTCGAAGCCTTCGACCTTGCCTTGGCCGGAAAGCTCGTTCACGAGAACTCGCCCGTGGTGTGCAACGACCTCTCGCTCAGCGGTGCCGAGCGCGTCCTCGTCGTCACGGGTCCCAACCAGGGCGGCAAGAGCACCTTCGCGCGCATGTTCGGCCAACTGCACTACCTTGCGAGCCTCGGCTGTCCGGTGCCGGGCAAGGAGGCCCGACTCTTCCTGCCCGATCGGCTGTTCACGCACTTCGAACGCGAGGAAGACGTACGGACCCTCAGAGGGAAGCTCGAGGACGAGCTGGTCAGACTTCGCGACATTCTTCGGGAGAGCACGAGCGACAGCGTCGTGATCATGAACGAGAGCCTGACCTCGACGAGTCTGAGCGATGCGGTCTTGCTCGGCAAGGAGGTGATGAGGCAGCTGGTTGAGTTGGACCTGCTGTGCGTGTGGGTGACCTTCGTGGACGAGCTGTCAGCGCTCAGCGAGGCGACCGTCAGCATGGTGAGCACGGTCGCACCTGACAACCCGGCCGTGCGAACCTACGCGATTGTGAGGCGGCCCGCCGACGGACGTGCCTACGCCGCCGCGATCGCCGAGAAGTACGGACTCACCTACGACACGCTGAGGGGACGGATCGCGACATGAAGACCTTCCTCATGCACAGGGATCGAGACTTCGACCTGGGAGCGGAACTGCCCCCCAACGCGGACGCCCTTACGCAGGACCTGGAACTGACCACGCTCCTCGAGGCCATGGCCCTTGGCGACAAGTTCCTCTTCGAAGTGGGCAGGAAGGCCGTGCTCTCGGGCCTGCGCGACCCTGAGGCCATTCTCTATCGCCAGCGGGTCCTTGCCGATTGCCTCGATCAGGCGTCGGCGCCGAGCGAGATCTACACGATCGCGGTGGAAGCGATCGAGGGGGAACGGCGGGCATACTTCGGGCTCTTCAGTGCCTCCCCCGACACGATTCTCCACAGGTCCGTGAGGGTGCTGGAGCTGTTCGTGAGCCTG
>JAJYGO010000425.1:0-14160 GCA_021785115.1 Chloroflexota bacterium
CCGCGGACATCGAGCCGGCGGGCACCGCGACCTGCCGCTCGCCGAGGATCCCACCGCCCCGCAGCGGCGACACGTGCGGGATCGTGCGGATCGCCGTCGTGCCCTTCCCGTTCCCGTTCGCCCCGTGCGAGCCGTTGGCCAGTGGCCCGCGAGCGCCGGGACCCTCGGGGCGTTCGTCGCGGCCGTTCGACCAAGGGCCTCCACTCGGCCGCGCCATCGTCCCCGCCGCCGGCCCGGATCCGCGGAAGCCGCCGGCGTCCGCGTTCCCCCATCCCCCGGACCCGCGCGCGCCGGCCTCGCGGCCGCCCCGCCGGCCCCGGTCGAGCGCCTGGACCTGTCGGCCGAAGCCATCCTCCCCCAGCGCGGTGACGTCCTCCCACGTCCAGACCGCGTCGGCCAGGATCACCGCTCCGTCGCCCTTGTGGTCCACCCGCCCGGCCACCAGCAGGATCGCGTCGGCCTGCCAGGTGGACGCGGTCGCCTCGAAGGTGCGGGGGAAGACGATCACCTCGACCGTCCCCTGCAGGTCCTCCAGCGTGGCAACCCCCATGGTCGCCTTGGACTTGGTGATGACCCGCCGCATGCCGGTGACGACGCCGCCGACCACCACGCGCTGCTGGTCCAGCTCCTCCCCCAGGTCCCCGCTGTACGCCGTGACGTAGCGGTCCATCTGCTGGGCCAGTGCCCCCAACGGGTGGTCGGAGAGGTAGAGCCCGATCAGCTCCTTCTCCCAGCGCAGGCGCTCCCTGGGCGGCGCCTCCGTCGCGGCGGGGAGCGGCCGGTCGAGCGCCTCCGGCTCGGCTGCGTCGCCGAAGAGCGCCGTCTGGCCGCTGGAGCGGTCGCGCTGCTCGGACTGGGCGGCGGCCATCGCGTCGTCGAGCGCCAGCAGGAGCTGCGCCGGATGCCCGAAGCGACCCAGTGCCCCGACCTTGATCAGCGACTCGAGGACACGCTTGTTGACGAGCCGGAGATCCACGCGGCGGCAGAGGTCGGCCAGGGAGCGGAAGTCGCCCTCCGCCTCGCGCGCCGCGATGATCGACTCGATGGCGCCCTGCCCGACGTTCTTGACCGCCAGCAGCCCGAACCGGATGGCCCCGTCCTCCACGGTGAAATCGAGGTGGCTCCGGTGCACGTCCGGAGGGCGCACCTCGATCCCGAGGCGCCGGCACTCTGCCACCGCGGCCGCCACCTTGTCGGTGTTGTCGCGGAACGCGGTGAGGACGCTGGCCATGTACTCGACCGTGTAGTTGGCCTTGAGGTACGCGGTCTGGTATGCCACCAGGCCGTACGTCGTCGCGTGGGCCTTGTTGAACCCGTACCGGGCGAACGGCTGGAACGCGGCGAAGACGGCCTCGATGACGTCCGGCTTGACGCCCCGCTCCGCGGCCTGGGGGACGAACTTCGCCATCATCTGCTGCAGGACGTCGTTCTTCTTCTTGCGGATGGCGTAGCCGAGCGTGTCGGCCTCGGGGCCGCTGAATCCGGCCAGCGCCTTCGCGGCCGCCATGATGTCTTCCTGGTAGACGAAGATCCCGTAGGTCTTGGAGAGGTACGGCTCCAGGAGCGGGTGCAGGTAGGTGATCGGTTCCTCGCCGTGCTTGCGGCGGATGTAGGCCGGGATGTTGTCCATGGGACCGGGGCGGTAGAGCGCCACCATGGCCGCCAGGTCGTGGACGGAGGTGGGGCGCAGCTCCCGGACGTAGCGGCGCATCCCCGCGGACTCGAGCTGGAAGACGCCGGTGGTCTCGCCCGAGGCCAGCAGCTCGAAGGTCCGCGCGTCGTCCAGCGGGATGTGCTCGAGGTCGACCGCCACCCCGCGGTGCCGGCGTATCAGGTCGACCGCGTGCCGCAGGATCGTCAGGTTCGAGAGGCCCAGGAAGTCGAACTTGAGCAGGCCGAGCGCATCGACGCCGTGCATCTCGTACTGCGTCATCAGCGCCTCGGAGTTGGTGGCCTTCTGGAGCGGCATGATCTCGGTCAGCGGCTCGCGGCTGATCACCACCCCGGCGGCGTGCGTGGAGGCGTTGCGCGCCACGCCCTCGACCTGCTTGGCGAGCTCGATCAGGCGGTGGATCTGCGGATCGCCCTCGTACATGCCGCGCAGCTCGGGTGCCTGCTCGATGGCCTCCTCCAGCTTGATCCCGAGCTGGTTGGGGACCGCCTTCGCGATCCGGTCGACGTCGCCGTAGGGCATCCCGAGGACGCGCCCGACGTCCCGGATCGCCGCCCGCGCCAGCATGGTGCCGAAGGTGATGATCTGGGCCACCCGGTCGGCGCCGTACTTGTGCGTGACGTAGTTGATCACCTCGTCCCGGCGCGCGTCCTCGAAGTCGATGTCGATGTCGGGCATCGTCACCCGGTCGGGGTTGAGGAAGCGCTCGAACGGCAGGTCGTACTGGATCGGGTCGACCGGCGTGATGCCGAGCGTGTGGGTCACGATGGAACCGGGCGCGCTGCCCCGGCAGGTGGTCGCGATTCCCTGCTCGCGCGCGAAGCGGGTGAAGTCCGCCACGATCAGGAAGTACGCGGCGTACCCCATGCGGCAGATGACGTCGAGCTCGTAGTCGAGCCGGTCGTGGATCTCCCGGGTGACCACCGGGTACCGCTCGCGGAGGCCCCGTTCGCACTCGGCGCGCAGCCAGCTCTCCACCGTGTGCCCCTCCGGCACCGGGAAGTCCGGGAGGCGCAGGTGCCCGAACGGCAGCTTGAGGTCGACCATCTCGGCGACCATCCGCGTGTTGCGGAGCGCCTCCGGCACGTGCCCGAAGGCCGCCTCCATCTCGGCCGCGCTCTTGAGGTAGAACTCCTCGCTCTCGAAGCGCATCCGGTTCGGGGTGTCCAGCGTGGACGCCGTGCCGATGCAGAGGAGGACGTCATGCGCCTCCGCCTGCGGACGCCGGACGTAGTGCAGGTCGTTGGACGCGACGAGCGGGAGCCCCATCTCGGGCGCCAGCCGCAGGAGCTGCTCGTTCAGGCGACGCTGGAGGGGGATCCCGTGGTCCTGCAGTTCAAGGAAGAAGTTCCCCTTCCCGAGGATGTCGCTGTACAGGCCCGCGAGCCGCCGGGCGCTCTCCCAGTCGTCCACCTCCAGCGCCTTCGGGATCTCCCCGCCAAGGCAGGCGGACATGCCGATGAGCCCCTCGGAGTAGCGCGCCAGGCGGTCGTGGTCGATGCGCGGCTTGTAGTAGTACCCCTCGAGGTGCGCGTCGGTGACCAGGCGGCACAGGTTCTGGTAGCCGGTCCAGTTCTTCGCCAGCAGCACCAGGTGGTACGGCTGCGCGTCCGCCTTGCCCTCGCGGTCGGTCATCGAGCGCCGGGCGACGTACGTCTCGATCCCGATGATGGGCTTGATCCCGCGCTGGGTGGCGGCCTGGTAGAAGGCGACCGCCCCGTAGAGCGCGCCGTGGTCCGTGATCGCGAGCGAGTCGAAGCCGAGCGCGGACGCCTCCGAGACCAGGTCGTCGATGCGTCCCAGGCCGTCGAGCAGGCTGAACTCGGTGTGGACGTGGAGGTGGGTGAAGTCGTTGGGCGCGATGGTCATGGGCACAGGCGCGCAGGGGTCCCGGGCATGGGCCAAGGATACGCGCCGGAGGGGATCCGGCGGCCGCCGGGCGGGCCCGGTTGGCGCGGCTACCGGGGCTCCAGCGTCGCGAGCAGCCGGAAGAACGGCAGGGCCGCCACAAGCAGGTCGGCGATCAGGTCGGGCAGTCCCGGCGAGAGCGCGTCCGCGTCCGAGAGTCGGCGGCCGAACGTCAGGTCCTTGAGTCGGAGCAGGTCCGCGTCGGGATGGTCGGGGCGGAAGCCGGCCGGCACGCGCGACAGCCGGTCCCCGTCCAGCCCCGAGAACGCATCGACGAACACGGGGTCGTCCAGCGCCGCGTGCACGGTATCGGGCTCGTCGGCGACGAGCGCTCGCCAGGCGCGCAGGACGGGAGCCCCGGGGTGCCACATGCCGCCGCCCAGGTAGACGTCGCCCGGTCCCAGGTGGAAGTAGCCGGCTCCGCCGCTGCGTCCCAGCGCGCGGTGCGCATCCCGCACCGACATCGTGCCGGCCCCGGCCTCGGCCAGGCGCCCGCCCGGCGCGCCCGCTCCCTCTCCCGCCCACGGGAAGCTCGCGCTCGCGTACGGCCGGTACGGGGACTTGTCCCGCGAGAACCGCACGTCACGGTAGATGCGGAACGGCGAGCGGGTCGGGTCCGAGACGAGCGGCAGGCCGCGGGCACGGAATCGCTCGGCCAGCGTCGTGCAGAGCGCCTCGAGGGGCTGCTTCACCAGCCGCTCGTACTCCACCTTGCGCGGCGCGAACCAGGCCCGATCGTTGTTCGCCGCCAGCCGGGCCAGGAAGTCGATCGCCTCGCGGCTGAACCCTTCGAACGGTGCCTGCCCGATGCCCCTGTCCGTCATCCCGGTCCCCCGCTGTCCGGCCGCCGTCCCGTGCCCGCGACCGTGATACGCGGCGGCCGTGGCCACCGGTGACGGCGACTGCCGGGTCGACTGTACCGTGCGCGCGACCGTACTTCCACCACCGTCGGGTCGCAGCGCGCTTGACACGCGGGTCGGGGACCGACACGATCGGCGACGGGGCGCGGACAGGGATGCCGTCCCCAACCGCGAGGGGGATCCGATGCCGAACACGCCACCCGCGCTCCTGCCCACCCGCGTCGACGAGGGCCGCGCACCCGGCCTCTCGTACCGCATCGAGGGGGAGCTCGTCCCGGTGCTCCACGTGGTCCTGGACGGAAGCCACGGTCTCTTCTTCGAGCACCACGTGGTGCTCTGGAAGGATCCGAACCTGCTGATCGGGATGCACCCGCTCTCCGGCGCCTTCAAGCGCGTGGTGGCTGGGATGCCGATCTTCATGACCGAGACGCAGTCGCCCGGCGAGATCGCCTTCTCGCGGGACGATCCCGGGCACGTCCTCTCGCTGCACCTGCCTCCGGGCCGGTCGATCTACGTGCGCGAGCACCAGTTCCTGGCAGCGACGGTGGGGGTCGACTACTCCTACACGCGGGTCAAGGGCATCTCGAACATGCTCTTCGGCGGGACGGGCTTCTTCATCGACCGGTTCCGGGCCGGCGGCGAGGAGGGCGTGGTCTGGCTGCACGGCTACGGCAACGTCTTCGAGAAGGAGCTCGGGCCCGGCGAGGCGATCGACGTGGAAGGCGGCGGGTGGATATACCGGGACGAGAGCGTCGAGATGCAGCCGGCCGTCTACGGGCTGAAGACCGGGATCTTCGGAGGCTCCGGGCAGCTCGTGTTCAACCGGTTCACGGGTCCGGGCCGGGTCGGGATCCAGTCCGCCTACGTCCACCTGCCGACGGAGAACTGAGCGCCGGGCCCGGGCGAAGACCGCCAGCGGCCGGCCGAGAGTCGCTCGCGGTGCTCCTAGCCACCGTCCTCGGCCGCCAGCGCCGAGGGGGCCGTCCGCGCCTCGTGGCGGATCACCACGGCCACGGCGCCCAGCACGAGGACCGCGCCGCCGAGCAGGAACGGCGTCAACGGCTCGGAGAGGATCGCCCAGCCGAGCACCAGCGCGATCACCGGATTCACGTAGGCGTACGTCGCCACCTGCGAGACCGGCGCGTGCGCCAGCAGCCAGGTGTACGCGGTGAAGCCCAGCAGCGAGCCGAACACGACCAGGTAGGCCAGCGCGAGCCACGCCCGGGGCTCGACGCCGGAGGGCACCGCCTCGCCAGGGACCAGCACCGACGCCCCCAGCAGGACCGCGCCGCCCGCCAGCATCTCGATCGCCGTGGAGACGAGGGCGTCGCGGGGCATCGGGATCCGCCCGGAGGCGAATGACCCGGCCGCCCACGAGACGCAGGCGGCCACCAGCAACAGGCCGGCGCCCAGGTCGGCCGACCCCGGTTCGCCCTGCGAGGCGAGCAACCCAACGCCGACGAAGCCCAGCGCCACGCCGCCCAGGGTCCCCCGGGTGACCCGCTCCTTCGCCAGCGCCCGGAAGACCACCACCCAGAGCGGGATGGAGGCGGCGACCAGCGCCGCGAGCGAGGACGGCACGTGCTGCTCCGCCGCCGTGATCCCACCGTTACCCGCCGCGAGCAGGGCGACCCCCACCGCGGCGGCCCCGAGCAGCTCCTGACGGGACAGCGCGAAGCGGCGCGGACCGCCCCGTGCCACCAGCACGACGGCCAGGATCAGCCCCGCGACCACGAACCGGATACCGGCGCTCAGCAGGGGCGGGAGGCCCTCCACCATCACCCGGATCGCCAGGTAGGTCGAGCCCCAGACCACGTAGACGATGCCCAGCGCGACCGCCACGTGCCACGCCGGCACGTCGCGGGGATCGACGGCCGGCGGCCGTCGGGTCAGGCGACGCCCTCCCCATGCGGACTGCCTCCGGCCACGTCCGAGGAGCCCAGGGCGGCCGCGGCCTCCGCGATCTGCGTGGCCGTCGGGAGCGCGGTCTCCGCCGCGCCGCCCGCCATGAGCAGGCCGATCCGCTCGCGGTCGGCGGTGGCGCTCGGCATCGCTTCGACGATCCGGCCCTGGTAGATCACCGCGATCGTGTCGGAGAGCGAGAAGATCTCGTCGAGCTCGCTCGAGATCAGCAGGATCGCCAGTCCCTCGTCGCGCTTCTGGATGAGCTCGCGGTGGATGAACTCGGTCGCGCCGACGTCCAGGCCCCGGGTGGGTTCGGCCGCCACCATCACCCTGGGATCCTCGGCCAGCTCGCGGGCGACGACCACCTTCTGCTGGTTGCCGCCGGACAGCGACGAGGCGGGAGCATCGGGGTTGGGCGGCCGGATGTCGAACTGGCGGACGAGGGCCTCCGCGCGCTGGTCGACCGCCGCGGAGTTGCGCTGTCCCCGAACGGCGAACGGGGGCCTGCTCTGCGATCCGAGGATGAGGTTGTCCTTGACCTCGAACGGCAGCACGAGGCCGCGGGCGTGCCGGTCCTCGGGGATGTAGGCCAGGCCGTTGGCTCGCCGAGCGGCCGCGGGCTGGGTGCCCACGTCGGTCCCCTGCAGGTAGATGTGCCCGGCCGTGATGGGGCGGAGGCCTGCGATCGCCTCGGCCAGCTCCAGCTGCCCGTTGCCGCTGACGCCGGCGATCCCGACGATCTCTCCGGAGCGCACCGCCAGGTCGATCCCGGCCAGCGCCTGGAGACCGCGGTCCGAGTCCGCCCTGACGCCCTCGAGCCGCAGCCGCTCGTCCCCGAGGTGGGCCTCGTCGCGCTCGACGCGCAGGAGGACCTCGCGGCCGACCATGGCCCGTGCGATCTCGGGGGGCGACGTGTGCGCCGTCGCCAGGACGCCAGCGTTCCGGCCCTGGCGGAGCACGGTCACACGTTCGGAGATGGCCATCACTTCGTTGAGCTTGTGGGTGATGAGGATGACGGTCTTGCCGCCGCCGACGAGTCCCCGCAGGATCTCGAAGAGCTCGTCGGTCTCCTGCGGCGTGAGCACCGCGGTCGGCTCGTCGAAGACCAGCAGCCGCGACCCGCGGTAGAGGATCTTGAGCAGCTCGACGCGCTGCTGGATCCCCACCGGCAGCGTCTCGACCCGCGCGGATGGATCCACGATGAGGCCGAACCGCTCCGAGAGATCGCGGACCTGGCGGACCGCGGCCGCACGGTCCAGCCTGATCCCGCCCGGCTCCTGGCCCAGGACCACGTTCTCCGCAACGGACATGACCGGGACCAGCTGGAAATGCTGGTGCACCATGCCGATCCCGGCCGCGATCGCGTCTCGCGGGCCCCGGATGCGGACCGGGTTCCCGTCGATCAGGATCTCCCCCTCGTCCGGGTGGATCAGCCCGTAGAGGATGTTCATCAGCGTGGTCTTGCCCGCGCCGTTCTCCCCGACCACGGCGTGGATCTCGCGATCGCGAACGTCGAGGTTCACGTGGTCGTTCGCCAGCAGGGTGCCGAACGACTTGGTGATCCCGCGCATCTCCAGGTGCGGCGTCGCCACGCCGGCCGGGAGCGACGTGTCTCCGGGGGCCACGGCGGTCATTCGCCCACCTCGTACGGCACGCCGTCGGCCGCCGGTGCGATGGCCCGTCCCACGAACCCGGCCAGGGCCACCACCGTCAGCACGTACGGCGTGGCGGCCACCAGCTGGTCGGGGAAGCCGGTCCCCTGAAGGTTGATGCCGAGCGACTGGCCGAATCCGAAGAGCAGGCATGCGAGGAACGCGCCGATCGGGTTCCACTTCCCGAAGATCATGGCCGCCAGCGCGATGAAACCTGCGCCGCTCGTCATGTTGTCGCTGAACGAGTGGGCCACGCTCAGCGACAGGTAGGCGCCACCGAGACCCGACAGCAGGCCGCTCAGGATCACGCACAGGTAGCGAATCCGGTAGACGGAGATCCCCAGCGTGTCGGCCGCCCGCGGATGCTCGCCCACCGCGCGGATCCGGAGCCCGATCCGCGTGCGGAAGAGGAACCACCACGCCAGTGGCACCGCCAGGATGGAGAGCCAGACCACCAGGTTCTGATCCCCGATGACGGCACCCACGAACGGGATGTTGTTGATCACCGGGATCTTGACGTCGGGCAGCGCCGGGATGTCGGAGGGGGTGCCGCTGGTCGCGAAGAACCGGAACATCAGGAAGCTCGTGAGGCCGAGCGCCAGCAGGTTGATGGCCATGCCGGAGACGATCTGGTTGGCACGCAGGTGGATGGAGGCCACGCCATGGATGGCGGCGATGAGCCCGCCGCACAGGACGGAGGCGAGCGTCGCAAGCACGATGTCGTGCGTGGCCGCCGCGACCAGCACCGAGAAGAAGGCGCCAACCAGCATCATGCCTTCCATCGCGATGTTGACCACGCCCGACCGCTCCGAGATGACGCCGCCCAGGGCGGCGAGGGTGAGCGGAGCGGCGAATCGCAGGGTGCCGGCCCACAGGTCGGGCCGGGCGAAGATCGAGGCGAGCGTGCCGATGACGTCCATCAGGCCGGTGCCTCCACGAGCGCCCGCAGGCCGCCCCGTCTCAGGAGCCAGCGGATCAGCATCTCGGCGCCCACGAAGAAGAGCACCAGGGCCTGCAGGATCTGGACCAGGAACCCGGAGATGTTGGCGTTCGCCTGCATGGCCACCGCCCCGTGGATCATGGCCCCGTACAGCAGGCCCGCCAGGAAGATCCCGATGGCGGAGTTCCTGCCGACCAGCGCGACGGCGATTGCCTCGTAGCCGTAGCCGGGCGAGAAGCTGTCGTAGAGGCGCATCTGGACCCAGACCGGGACCATGCCGGCAAGCCCGGCGAACGCGCCCGCGATCACCATCGCGATGACCAGCCGCCTGGCCACGTTGATGCCGCCGTAGGCCGCGGCCTTCGGGTTGAACCCCACCGCGCGGATCTCGTACCCGAGGGGGGTTCGCCACAGGATCCAGGCGAAGACCACGCCCGCCAGGATCGTCAGGAAGAGGCTCGCGTTGAGCCGGGCGTTGGGCAGGATCCAGGAGGGCAGGATGATCGGGAAGGCGGCCTGCGGCGGGATCGGGCCCGACTCCGGTGTCCCGTAGGCGTTGGACGGGGTCATGGGGCCCGCCTCGAGGAGCCAGTGGCTGATGTCGATCGCCACGTAGCTCAGCATCATCGTGGTGATGACCTCGTGCGCCCCGGTCTTGGCCTTGAGCCAACCGGCAATCCCGGCCCAGGCACCGCCGGCGACCATGGCCGCCACGATGCAGACGATGATCAGCACGATGCCCGGCCAGTTGGGGAAGGTGGTCGCGAGCCACGTCGACGCGATCGCGCCCATGTAGAGCTGGCCCTCGGCGCCGATGTTGAACAGCCCGCAGCGGAAGGCGAAGGAGACCGCGTAGGCGGCCAGGATCAGCGGGATCGACGAGATGAACGTCTCGGAGATGTCGAATGGCGAGCCGACCGCGCCGACGAGCATCTGCTGGTACGCCGTGATCGGGTTGGAGCCGCTGACGAGGACGACGACGCCGCCGACGATGATGGCAAGCACGACCGCGAGGATCGGGCCGATGCCCGAGGCGACGAGTTGCCGGAGCCGGCCCGCCGGCCTCTCGATCGGGAGCGTGGCGACAGTCACGTCAGGCCCTCAGGGTGCAGATCGAGGCGGGTCCGGTTCGACGGGCCCGCCTCGATCGAAGTGTCTCGGATTGCGCTTACTTGGGGATGGTGGTGGGCGGGACGATGGCCCCGCTCTTGATCTGGTCCGCGATCTGCTGGACCTGCGCCACGATGTCCGCCGGGACCACGCTGTTCGGCGGCGCGAAGCCGGTCGCGTTGTTCTGGAGCGTGAACTCGTTGTCCCCGCCCTTGAACTGCCCGTTCATGAGACCCTGGATGGTCAGGAAGACGGCGACATCCACCTTCTTGATCGCGCTGGTGATGATCGTCGCCGGCGCGACGTAGTTCTGGTCGGCGTCGACGCCGATCCCGTACACGCCCTTGTCCACGGCCGCCTGCAGGTAGCCGAGGCCGCTGGCGCCCGCCACCTGGAAGAGGATGGTGGAGCCGCGGGAGATGTGGTTGAGCCCGATGCTCTTGCCGATCGTCTGGTCGGTGAAGGACTGCGAGTACCCACCGAGGATCGTGATGCCCGGATCGGCCGCCTTGGCGCCCGCGATGTAGCCGGCGATGTACCGGTCGACCGGCGGGATCGCCAGGCCGCCCATGTAGCTGATGGTGTTCGACGTGGCCGCGCCGACCTTGTCCTTCTCCATCAGGCCGGCCAGGTACCCGACCGTGTAGCCCGACTCCTGCTCGTGGAAGAAGAGGTTCGCCACGTTGGGCAGGTTGACCGTGTTGCCCTTGGCATCAGCCGGGGCGGTGTCGATGGCCGCGAAGTGGACGTTGGGGTACTGCTTCGCAACGGTGTAGACCGCGTTGGCCATCAGGAAGCCGACCGCGATGACCAGGTTGTCACCCTTCTGGGCGAAGGTGGTCAGGTTCGGCACGTACTGCGACTGCTCGGACGACTGGATCACGTCGACCGTCGCACCCAGCTGGCACTGTGCCTGCTGCAGGCCCAGGTAGGCGAGGTGGTTGAAGCTCTTGTCGTTCAGGCCGCCGACGTCGGTGACGAGGCCGACCTTGAAGTTCGGGTTTGCCGCGACGCAACTGGCCGCCGCGCTGGCGCCCGGGCTCGCGACTGCCGCCTGGCTCGCCGCCGGAGCCGATGCGGGCGCAGCCGAGGCGGGTGCCGGAGCGGCCGACGCCGGAGCGGCGGCGGACGCCGGTGCTGCCGCCGAGGGAGCGGTGGTCGCGGCAGACGAGCATGCGCCGAACAGGATCGACGCCGTGATCGCCACGGCGAAGCCGACGCGTAACGTTCGCAACGGTTGTTCCTCCAGCTACCGTCGACCCGGGCGCGTTCACGTCCGGCCCGACTCCCTCCACGTCCCGGGGTACCCTCCCCCCGAACGATGGTCTCCCCACCTCCGCAGGCTGCCACGGGCTCGGCAACCGCGGCGGTACCGCGCCAGTATGCACGCGGCCGAGAGGGCCGTGCAATGCTATGGCGCACACGTTTGACACGGGGGATTCACAATGCTGGATCTCGTTGCCGGGTCGGGCGCCGCGCCGGGCAGCGGTCGCCGCCGATCTGTCGTCTGCGACCGTCGATCCGTCCGGGGCGGCCGGCAGTCTGTCCGATGGGGCCGCCGCCCCTGCGTCAGTCGCGGCCTCATTGACAGTGACCCGGGCGCCGGTCGGAGTGCTCCCTGCGGATGCGGGCGGGTGTGCCGGTGAACCCGCACACGGCCCGCGACGGGGCGCGCGCAGCGAGCGCGCACGACCCACGCGGGCGGCGTGGCACGGCGTCGGTGGCGACGGCCCTCGAGGCGCGCGGGCTGCTGCGTGCGGCGCAACGGATCGCCGTGGTGGGCGCGTCACCCGATCCGACGAGGCCGTCGCACGACGTGATGCGCTACCTGCTGGCGGCCGGGTACGACTGCGTGCCGGTGAACCCTTCCGTGCCGGAGATCCTCGGGCGATCCACCTTCCCCGATCTCGCCTCGGCGACCGCGGCGGGTGGCCGGTTCGACATCGTCGACGTGTTCCGCCGACCGGAGGCCACGCCCGAGATCGCCCGCGAGGCGGTCGCCGCCGGTGCCGGGGTCCTGTGGCTCCAGCTGGGCATCGTCAACCAGGAGGCGGCCCGGATCGCTGCGGACGGCGGCCTGGCCGTGGTCATGGACCGGTGCACCAAGATCGAGCACCGCGCGATGCTGGCGGAGGGCGTCTAGCGGATCCCGCGTATCGGCCGGCCGGGTGCCTCGGTGCGGCGGGCCGGGCGGCGAACCGCGGGCCGCGGCGAGCGGCCTCGGACGGGAGGCGGCCCCTCCCGCCGGCGGTCCACTGCGGCGGTGGATAGTGCCCGCGTCGTGTGCGGTAGCTGAGCCTCGCCCGCGGCTGGACGCTATTGCACAGCACGGCAGCCTTACGCCGACGGGTGAGCCGTCGCTCCGCGGCTGCCGACGCTGGCGAGGCATGCTCACGCACGGGCGGGCACGGCGACGGGGACGACAGCCCGCCCGGACGGTGCCGTCGGGCCGCGCAGTGCTCGCCGGGTGTGCGATAGCGGCATCACGGCGCCGCCGTTCCTGCCCGGGCGCTTCGGCCGCGTGTCCGCCGTGGCCAGCGCACCCCGGGCCCGTCCGGGCGCTTCCCGGCGCGCCTGGCCCGTCTGGGCGCTTCTCGGCGTGCCCGGGCGCTTCGGCCGCGCGCCCGCCGTGGCCGGCGCACCCCGGGCACGGTCGCTCAGTGCACGGCGAACCCGGCGATGATCAGCACGAGGCCGACGATCGCGGCGACCAGCCAGGGCTGCGCGCGGTGGCGCAGCTCGGTCTCCATCAGGTCCGCGCTGCTCGGGCCGGACTCGGTCGGCCGACCGCGCCAGGTCTCATAGCGACGGATGTTGTCCTGCTGCGCGCGCAGGGCCTGGTAGCGGCGCCAGTACGGCATCCCCCTGACCCAGGCCGCGGCGATCAGCACGACGCCGACGACCCACAGCACCACGTTGACCGCACTCACATGCCGCCCCCGCTGCTGCACGACGTGACTGCCCAGTCGTGCGATCGAGGTGTCCAACGGCGGGTGCCGTCGTGGATCTGTGCCTGCACTTGCGGGACGCCTGCCACCCGGAGGACGTCGCGCCACGCGCCTGCGGCGCACGCCCGGACACGCGGAGCACACGCCACGCGCCAAACGACCGGCCGGCCGGCTGGTGCCCGGTGGCCGCCCCGCGTCATGCCTCCTCCTCCAGCCGCTCGCGGACCAGCCGCTGCACCACGGCCGCGTTCGCCTGGCCGCGCGTCGCCTTCATCACCTGCCCGACCAGGAAGCCGATCGCCTGCGGCTTGCCGGAGCGGTAGTCGGCCACCGCGGCCGGGTTCGCGGCGAACACCTGCTCGACGGCAACCGTCAGCGCGCCGGTGTCGGAGATCTGCGAGATGCCGAGCTCCGCCACGATCCGTTCGACCGGCTCGCCGGTGTCGACGTGACGCGCGAAGACCTCCTTCGCGTTGGTGCCCGAGATCCGCCCATCCTCGATCATCTCCACGAGGCGTGCGAGCTCGGCGCCCGAGGCCCGTCCGCCGTCTCCGCGCTGCCGCGTGATCCGCAGGTACTCCCCGGTGACCCAGTTCGCGAGCGACTTCGGGGCCGGCCGCTCCACCCGGGCCTGGCGTTCCTCCGGCGCCGGCAGCTCAGCCGGGGCCGGACGCCCCCCCTGGGAGGGCCGCTGGGCCGCACCGGGTCCCGCGGCCGCGAGCGCTTCCTCGAACAGGGCGCTGGCCGCGGCATCGCTCACGATCACCCCGGCGTCGTAGGCCGACAGGCCCAGCTCGCCCACGTAGCGCGCCCGACGCGCCGCGGGGAGCTCCGGCAGGGACTCCCGGATCCGGGCCCGCCATGCCTCGTCCGTCCGCAGCGGGGGCAGGTCGGGCTCGGGGAAATACCGGTAGTCGTCGGAGTACTCCTTGACGCGCATGCGGTACGTCTCGTTCCGGACGTCGTCCCAGCCGCGCGTCTCCTGCACCAGCGACCCGCCGGACTCAAGCACGCCGATCTGCCGCTCGATCTCGTGGGCGATCGCCCGCTCGACCGCGCGGAACGAGTTCATGTTCTTGACCTCGACGCGCGTCCCGAACGCCTCCTGGCCGACCGGCCGCACCGAGACGTTCGCCTCGACCCGCATCTGTCCGTTCTCCATCTC